>VBGU01000055.1 GCA_005881085.1 Chloroflexota bacterium
GACGATCCGGCCGCCGGCGATGTCGACCTCGCGGACCACCGACGCGATCGCAGGAAACATCAGCTCGTCGCGCGATCCCTCCGCGCGCACCACGAGGACGTCGGTCTCGCCAGCCCGGAGCACTTCGCTCACGGTGCCGAGCGACTTTCCCTCCGGCGTCTCCGCGCGGAGCCCGAGGAGGTCGGCCCAGAGATAGGCGTCCTTCGCGGCACGGCGCGCTTCGGCGCGCGAGACGCGCAGGTTCCGGCCGCGGATGCGTTCGGCATCGTTTCGCGTGTTCAGGCCATCGAAGCGAACGATCGGGACATCGGCGGCGCCGCGGAGCGAGGCAACGACGAGCTCGCCCATTCCGTCACAGAGAAGGCGCGAGCCCTTGCGGAATCGATCGGCGATATCGGTGCGCGGATGCACCTTCACCTCGCCACGCACGCCGTGCGGTGCACCCACGATCCCGACGATCGGGTCGTCGCTCCCACTACCGCCTGCGGCGGTACCGACGGCGCTCGTGCGTCCGCGTCCGCCAGCGGCCGCGGCCCGCCCTCGCTTGTCAGTCGATTTCGAGGTTGACCTTTGTTCCATCGCGCGTCGCCATCACTTTGAGGAGCGCGCGGATGGCTTTCGCGATCCGTCCCCCGCGACCGATCACCTTTCCGACGTCGGGTTCGGCGACCTGCAGGTGGAGCTTGGTGAAGTCGCCGTCCAGCTCCTCGGTGACAACGACCGCCGCGGGATCGTCGACCAGCGCTTGAGCGACGTGCTCCAGGAGGACCCGCATGCGACCGGGCGGCGCCGCCTGACTCACCGTACTTTTGCCGGGACCTCGTCCTCGGGGATGCCGCTTCGGATGAGCAGCGAGCGCGTGGTCGAGGTGGGGCGCGCGCCGTTCTTGAACCAGTGCCGGGCGCGCTCGGCGTCGACGACGAGACGCGCGGGCTCGGAAAGCGGGTCGTAATGGCCGATCGTTTCGATGAACTTGCCGTTTCGGGGCGCGCGCGAATCCGCGATCACCACGCGGTACGTCGGCGCTTTTGTCTTACCTACACGGCGCAGGCGAATGTGTACTGCCAACTCGGTCGGGATCCTCCTCGCGAATGTGCCGTCCCTGGGGTCCCTACCCCATCAGGGGCCCCTGCCCCCGGGAGGCGAACCCATCGATGATATGGCATCGGATCACGCTCCGGGGAGTCCCGGCATACCGGGCAGGCGCGGCAACCGCCCGCTCTTGGCCATCGAACCCATCTGCTTCATGAGCTTGCGCATCTCGGCGAACTGCTTTGTGAGCTGGTTCACGTCCGACACGGTCGTCCCGGAGCCCGCCGCGATCCGGCGCCGCCGCGACCCGTTGATGAGCGCCGGGTCGGCGCGCTCGGCCTTCGTCATCGACGAGATGATCGCCTCGATCTTGCGCATCTGTTGCTCGGCTTCAGGCCCCTCCGGTAGCTGCTTCGCGATTCCGCCGAGCCCGGGGATCATCTTCAGGAGATCGCCGAGCGGCCCCATCCTCTTCACCTGCTGGAGTTGCGTGTAGAAGTCCTCGAATGTGAACTGAGCGTCTAGGAATTTCTTGGCCTGCGCTTCGGCCGTCTTCTGGTCCATGTGCTCCTGCGCGCGCTCGACGAGCGTGAGGATGTCCCCCATCCCGAGGATCCGCTGCGCGAGCCGGTCGGGGTGGAACACCTCAATCGCGTCGAGCTTCTCGCCGGTCCCGATGAGCTTCACCGGAACACCGGTCACCGCGCGCACCGAGAGCGACGCGCCGCCGCGGGCGTCGCCATCGGCCTTCGCCAATACGAGTCCCGTCAACGGGAGCCGCGAGTGAAACACTGTCGCGCTCTCGACCGCGTCCTGTCCGGCCATCGCATCGACCACCAGGAGGGTTTCGTGCGGCCTGGCCGCGGCGACGACCTCCGCGATCTCGGTCATCATCGCCTCGTCGATGTGAAGACGGCCCGCTGTATCGACGATCACCGTGTCGCGGCCCTCCGCGGGTGCAGCAACGGCGAACGCGGCGACATCGGCGGCGACGCGTTTCGGATCGACCGCGCGCACCGGGATCCCGAGCTGTTTCCCGAGGGCCACGAGCTGATCGATCGCGGCAGGTCGGTGCACGTCCGCCGCGACGAGGAGGGGATGCCGGCCTTGCTTCCGCAAGAGGTTGGCGAGCTTGGCGGCGGTCGTGGTCTTCCCCGATCCCTGGAGCCCGGCGAGGACGATGACAGTCGGGGGGCGCTCCGCGCGCGCGAGCGGTGTGGCCGCGCCGCCGAGCATCTCGACGATCGCATCGTGGACGATCTTGACGACCTGCTGCGCGCCGGTGATCGACTCGAGGACGCGCTCGCCGATCGCGCGCTCGCGAACGGTGGCGATGAGCTGGCGCACGACCCTCAGGTTCACGTCGGCTTCGAGGAGCGCGACGCGAACGTCGCGTAGCGCTTCGTCGAGGTCGGCCTCGCTCACGCGCGGACGCCCGCGTAGCCGCTCGAACGTGTTGGTCAGACGATCAGAGAGCTGCTCGAACACCAGACACGACTCTAGAGCGTCGCGGCGAAGCTCCTAGTTCATGCTGAGGCGCGCGGCCTCGACGGCGAGCTCGCGCACATGCACATGCTCGGCGCCATCGTGCGCGTGCGCGGCCCCCGACGCCCCGATCTCGATCTGGCGGATGAACGCCTCGACGACGATCGGATTGAGCTGGGAGCCTGCGACCCGCCGCAGCTCGGCCACAGCCTCATCGTGACCGAGCGCCGAACGGTATGGGCGCGTCGAGGTCATCGCCTCGTACGTGTCGGCGACCGAGATGATCTGCGCGGCGAGCGGGATCTCGTCGCCCTTGAGTCCGTTGGGGTAGCCGGACCCGTCGTAGTGCTCGTGGTGCGCGAGCACGATCGGCCGGATCCGCTCCAGATTCGGAACCTCGCCGATGAGATTCGCGCCGATCACCGGATGTGTCTTCATCTCGGCCCATTCCTCGTCTGTGAGGGCCGAAGGTTTGAGGAGGATGTGCTCCGGGATCCCGATCTTTCCGATGTCGTGGAAGAGCGTGCCCAGATTCACCGCGGCGGTCTCGTCTGGCCCGAGGCCGAGCGACCTCGCGACGGCGAGGGCGTGCTGCATCGTGGCGTCAGAGTGACCGGTCGTGGAGCGCTCTTTGGCGGCGAGCGAGCCGAGGAGGGCGGCGATCACCGACACGTGCGAGGCCTCGAGCCGCTCCGTCGTTCGATGAAGGTTCTCGTTCAGCGACACGAGCTCGCGGTTACGGTCGCGGACCTGCGTCGACTTCATCATGTAGAGCCTGAACGAGTACCACGCGATCCCGAGCGGCAGGACGAACACGATCACTCCGATGACGCCGAGCGACTGATACGCGAGCGCAAGCGCGGCACCGTTCACCGCCGTCGCCAGGTAGTTGATCGGCATCCACGCGAAGTTCTGCATCCACACGTCGACGAAGCGCGAGCTCGATGTCAGCGTGATCACCGCGGCAGTCAGGACGCTGTTGACGGCGAAGTAGACCGCGGCCGAGACCGCCACCGCGAGCATCGTCGGTACGAACGCCCCGGGCGGCACCATCCCGCCGACGAGCTGGTACGTGCTCGACGCGAGGTACGTCGAGACCATCATCCCGCCGAAGTTGAAGATGATCTTTCGCGCGGGCTTCGGCTTGGGGGTATAGGCGTTCACGGCGACGACCACGACCGTGGCCCAGAGCGCCACGGGGGTGCCGAACAAGACGTACGCGGCGATCTTCACGGCAAACGCGACCGAGATCGAGCTCGACCGGAAGAGCACGACGGGATTCCGCTGGGCGACCCCGACGAGCACAAGGATCACCACGAACATCACCGGGTCGATGGCGCTCGTCCTGACGTTGGTCGAGCTCGCCACGAGGACGACCAGACCGAGCGCGGCGATGATCGCGATGTAGATCTTCGCGGCTTGCTGCTTCATCAGTCCAGCACCTTCCCGCCACCGTGGCTCTTTCGCCCCTTGTCCTTCACCGGGACCAATTCCCAGGCGACGTCCTCCCAGGTGATGCCTTCCCAGGCGATGTCCTCCCAGGCGATGTCCTGCCAGTTGACCGCGGACCAGTTGAACGATGCCCAGTTGACGTTTTGCCACGTGACCGCGTCCCAGACGACGTTGGACCAGGTGACCCCAGACCACGGGACGCCGTTCGAATCCACGCCGCCGTTGAACGCGAGGTCACACCAGCTGAGCGGCTGACCGTAGACCTGCGCATACATCTCGCTCGCAAATCCGGCCGAGACTGGATCCGCGGCTGCGCCGGCGCTCTGATCCGACGCCGCGACTGCCGCCACCGCGCTGACCATCCCGCTTCCCGTCGTCTCGGGAGATCCGTACGAAAGCGCGGTCGCGCTGCTCTTCAAACGATTCTTCACCTGCCCGGGGGTAAGCGCTGGGCTGCGCTCGAGCATCAACGCGACGACTCCGGCGACGACCGGCGCCGCCATCGACGTCCCCGATAGGCGGAAATACGCCGGTGCCAGCGGGTCCAGACCGGCCACGACACGATCAGGGAGCTCCTGATCGAGCGTGCTGCCCGGCGAGCGGAGGCTCACGATCCTCCGGCCGGGCGCGACGAGGTCCGGCTTCGCAAGGCCGTCGATCGGCGTGACGCCGCGCGACGACCACGACGCCAGAGCGTCATCTGCGGTCGCCGCTGTGCCGCTGTCGTCGATGCCGCCGACGGTGATCACGTATGGATCGTTGCCCGGCGAGGTGATCGTCCGTACCGCCGGCCCTTCGTTACCAGCGGACACCACGACGGTGATGCCGGCGAAAACGAGCATTTCGGCCGCGGTCGCGAGGGGATCGTCACGGTAGCTCGTCGTAGTCGGCCCGCCCGCCGAGAGGTTGACGACGCGGATGTTGTAGTCGTTGCGGTGTGCGAGGACCCACTGCATCCCCGCGATGAGGGTGGATACGTGGGTAGAGCCGGAGGCCGCGATGACGCGAACGTCGATCAGGTTCGCGCCGGGCGCGACCCCGGCATATGCGCCGCCCGAAGCGGTGCCGTCACCGGCGACGAGGCCGGCGACGTGCGTACCGTGCCCGCCTGGATCGGCCGGTGCAACGAGCACAGTGCCGCTGCCGGTCGTGAAGTCGACCGAGGCGACGATCCGGCCCAAAAGGTCCGGGTGCGGGGCGATGCCACTGTCGAGGATCGCGACACCGATCCCCCTACCGGTAACGCCGAGCTGACGCCAGGCCGCCGGTGCTCCGACCTCGAGGATGCCGGGGCTTGACGCCAGCGCCGCACCATCGACAGGGTCGAATGTCGCGGTAATGGCCTCGTCGACCGAGACGTACCCGACGTCCGGGTCGTTCGCGAGCGCCAGAACCTCGGCGCCGGTGAGGATCGCGGACGCTCCGCCGACGATCGAAAGCCCGCGACCGACCTTCCCGTGCGCTCGCTGCACCGCCGCGGCGGCGCGCTCGGCGTGATGACCGTTGTTCAGCTTGACGGCGGCCCGGACGATGACCGCGAAGTCGTCCATGGGTTTGGATTGCGCGAGCGCGAGCAAGGAAGCGCTGATCTTGGCATCCGCATGGGTCTTCGCTCCCGCCGGGGTCGCCTGCGTCGCCGTCACGATGACGGCTGCCAGACACAACCCCGCCCAGCGCATGCCCACCCATCCCCGTCTGCTCACGCGACTCCCCCGACGCGGCGTCCCGCCGCGTTTCACCCCGTTGGGCGATAGCAAGCGCGTTTTGGAACGCGACTTCAATAGTTGACGAGCCTCTTGAATCCCTGCGGACACACGATTGGTACAACGCATGTCTCGTTCTCGCGCGCATGCTCGTCGACATGACGCTCCAAAGTTTTGTGTCGAGCGCGGACCTTGCGATCGCGATCTCGATCGCAGCGCTCAGCGTCTCGGCACTGCGAAGCGGACGACGGCCGCGGCGTATGCGTTCGTGGCTCTTCTTCGCCCTCGCGTCGCTGACGCTGGTCGTGCACAGCGCCTTCGGCACGCAGGGTGACGGTCAGGCCGAAGCGGCAGCGCTCTTCGAACTGCTGACGCTCGCGCTCTTCGCGATCGGCTTCGTGCTCCTCTATGGTGCGGACCGCGAACAGTTGCGCAGCATCGAGACACTCGCCGAGCTCGATCCGACGACAGGCCTGCTGAACCGTCAAGCGTTCCGGGAGCTCGTGAGCGCGCACCTCCGCCGCCCGCGTCACGGCCCCTCGGCTGTCGCCGTCGTGGATCTCGACGGCTTCAAGGCAGTCAACGACTCGCGGGGCCATCCCGCGGGTGACGAGGTCCTCGGCCTCGTCGCGGCAGCGATCCGGGCCAATCTCCGGGCGCAGGACCTCGCGTCGCGGTACGGCGGGGACGAATTCGTGATTTTCCTGGCCGACTGCCCTGTCGAGAGCGCCCTTCCCATCATGGGTGACCGCGGCGTCCGGCTCGACGGTGACGGCCTCGGTCGGTCTCGCGCTCTCCGCGGACGGCGGCGCCGAGCTCGACGATCTGGTCCGTACCGCGGACCGCGCGCTTCTTTCGGTGAAGCGCTCGGGCAAGAACCAGCTCCTCGTCGCGGAGACCGTCTAAGCCGAGGCGCCCGGCCTTTTGATCAGCGTGCCCAGCTCCGCCGGCGTGACCTCGGGGCCATAGAGATAGCCCTGCACGATCTCGACGCCGAGGGTCGCTAGAGCGTGCTACTGCTCCGCCGATTCGACCGAATACGCGACCACGCGCGCGCCGATCCTGCGCGCTTCGGCGACGACAGCGACGATCGCGTCCGCATTCGCGATGTGGTCGCGTGAGATGGGGTACGGGACCTTAAGCGTGTCGAACTTGAGTATCCAGCGCGGCCGCGCGCCGGTCGCGTACTCCTCCGATGCGAGCCGCACGCCGAGGGCCTGGATCGCAACCAGCGTCTTTGTCAGATCCGGATCGACCGTCGATCCGCGCGGACACTCGAGCTCGATGGTCCTGGGGTCGACGCCGGTTTCCGCGACGGCGTCGATCAGCCTGAGCGCGTCGGGCCGCCGAAGGGTCTCGCTCCAGATGTTCGCGGCGACGATCGGCACGGCGACGCCATCCGCCCGCCACTTCGTTGCCTGCCGGCAGATCGCCCCGATCACCCACCGATCGAACTCCACATGGAGGCCAGCCTTGTCGACGACCGGGATGATGTCGCTCGGCCCGATCATCCCGTACACGGCGTGCGGCCAGCGGACGAATGCCTCGACGCCGGCGAGCTTGCCGGTCTTGATCTCCACCTGTGGCTGGTAGTGAAGGGAGAACGCGCCGGTCTCGAGTGCTTGCTTGAGGTCCGAGCTGCGAAGCCGGACGATCGCCATCGAGCGAGTATGAGGAACCTATTGAGCGCCCGCGCGTTGGTGACATAGATGCCCGTCCGCGCTGTCGCCGGTATCGCCGCGGCCGGTCTTCTGATGGCCGTGGCGCTGGCCGCGTATCTGTCTCCGGCCACCAAGGCGCCAACCCCCTCGCCCACATCCGAACCATCGAACGAGGCAAGCGTCGCTGAGTTCATCCGGACGCACTCGGTCGCGAGCGCGCCATCGCCCGATCGCTTCGCTTGGTTGCTGAGCGATGTGGTGGGGACCGTGATCCTGCCCGAAGACGAGACTGTCCCGGCCGCGGTCCTGACCGGGATCGGTCGCCCCGAAGTCAGTCGTACCGGAAGGCATCTCACGTACTGGACGAACGAAGCGCGCGGAATGAGGCAGCTCCACATCTTTGACACGAACACCTTCGCGACGCCGCGGGTAATCCTCGAGACCGACATTTTCACGAAGCTTCCGTTGCTCTGGTCCGCGGACGAGCGGTTCGTGGCGTTCCCCCTACCCGAGCGTCCGACGACGACCCGGGTCGTGGACCTCGTCGACGGGACATCGGTCGAGGGTGGGTCGACGGCGATCGGAGGCCTGTCGATCTGGAGCCGTCCCGGGAACGGTCCCGCGCCCGACCCAGGCACGACCATGAAGCGCGTCATCAGTCGCGTCGCTCGACCGGACGGAAGCGCGACGACATATCTCGACTTCGACTCGAGCGCCGGCGGTCGCTGGTTCGGCGAACGGGTCGAGGTCGCGACCGGCGCGCGAACGCCCGTTGAGTGGAGCTTCGGCGGAAACCCGGAGGCCGTCATCCGCATCGGACAACGCTCGGAAGGAACCGCGCAAGTCGACCAGGCACCGCCGCGTGATGCGGCCGGAAAGATGACCGCGGATGGCGCGCTCTGGTCCTTCCGACAGAGCGTGCGAAGTCCAGTGCGCCGCGAGGCCGTCCGCGGGATGCCCTATGCCGAGTACTCGAAATCCGCGGGGAGTTACATGCCGGTCGTTCCCTTGGACCTCGTCGTCTATCTCGTCGTGATCGAGGTCGAGGAGCCTGTGGATTTCTCGCGAGGGGGCGTCAGCTGCCGCGAGCTCTTCGCGGTGCTGCGTAGCGACGGTCGCGGGGAAGGCTCGAGCGGCGGGTGCATGGGCAACTCCTGGCCGACCGACCGCCTTCCGCCCGCGTTCGCGACGCCGGATCCGCGCGATTGGAGCTCCCCGAAGGGGCCGCCTACGCCAGGTCCGTCCACGTCGCCATCAATTCGTCGCTAGGAGCGCATTCACGAAGGCCGTCGGATCCATCGGCACGAGGTCGTCCGCCTTCTCTCCCACCCCGAGCAGCTTGACCGGGAGCTTGAGCTCCTGTGCGATCGCGAAGACCGCGCCGCCCTTCGCCGTCCCGTCGAGTTTGGTGACGACCAGACCCGTGACCGCGGCGGTCGACGTGAACTGACGCGCCTGCTGGATCGCGTTTTGACCAGCGGTCCCGTCGAGGACGAGCAGGACCTCATCCGGCGCGCCGGCGCGCGCGCGCCCAGTCACCTTGACGATCTTCCCGAGCTCGTCCATCAGATGACCCTTCGTGTGCAGACGGCCCGCGGTGTCGGCGATTACCGTCGTGTTGTCGCGAGCGACCGCTGCGTTCACCGCGTCGAAGACAACCGCCGCGGGGTCGCCATCGGGTTTTCCCGAAACGATCGGGACGCCCACGCGCTCGGCCCAGCGCTCCAGCTGCTCGATCGCCGCAGCGCGGAAGGTGTCGGCCGCGGCGAGAAGCGGACGCTCGCCCGAATCCTTCAGACGCTTCGCCAGTTTCGCGGCGGTCGTCGTCTTGCCGCTGCCGTTCACCCCGACGACGAGGATCACGCGCGGCTTCTGGCCATCGCCGCGGAGCCCGACATCGCCGGCGAGCGCGGCAACGAGCGTCTCGCGGACCGCGGTAAGCGCCTTCGGGACCGATTTCAGCTCACCCGTCGTGAAGAGATCGCGCAGCTGGGCCATGAGCGGATCCACGAGCGAAACGGAAACATCAGCGCGGAGCAGAGCTTCCTCGAAAGAGCCGAGCCATTCGGCGGTGAGCGCCTCTTCTCCGCGTCCGAATAGGCGCGCGAAGAATCCGCCGCGCGTCTTTGCCAGTCCTTGCTCGATGCTCATTTCTCGCAGGCTATCGGCTAGCCCGCTCGGTCGCGCTCCGCGTCGAGATCCGCGAGCCGCAGCGAGATGACCTTCGACACACCGCCATCGTCCATCGAAACGCCGTAGAGCATGTCCGCGGCCTCGATCGTCGCGCGGTTGTGGGTGATGACAACGAACTGCGTGCGATCGGTGAGCTCGCGGAGTGCCTGCGTGAAGCGACCGACGTTGCGCTCGTCGAGGGCCGCGTCGACCTCGTCGAGCACGCAGAACGGCGCGGGCCGCACACGCAGGATCGCGAGCAGCAGCGCTGTCGCGGTGAGCGCGCGCTCGCCACCCGAGAGCTGTGCCAGGCTGCCGATGCGTTTGCCGGGCGGACGCGCGTAGATGTCGATGCCCGGTTCTTCCCCGGCTTCGCCGTCCGCTCCGCGTCCGGGGGCCCCTGCCCCCTGGGCCCCTCCCCCCGCATCGCTCGTCCGCAGGGACGCCTGACCGCCGTCGAAAAGGCGCTGGAAGAAGATGCCGAACTCGCGGTCGACGGCCTGCAGCGTCGCGCTGAACTGCTCGGCGATCGTCGTCGCGAGATCGTCGGCGAGCGAGCGAAGGTCGGTCATCGCGCGCTCGAGGTCGGCCTTCTGCGTCGAGAGGAACTCGTGACGCTGGCCGATCTCGGCGAGCTCGGTCGCGGCGAGCGGATTGACCGGTTCGAGCGCGATGAGGCGGCGGCGCAGCCGCTGGAGAGCGGCGACGGTGCTCGTCCTCTCCTTCTCATCAGGCTCCTCGTCGAGGGCGATGCTCGCCGGATCGGGAAGCGGCTCGTCTTCAGGGAGGCCGAGCTCCGCGCGGACCTGCTCCTCGAGCAGCCGCAGCGCGCCCGACGCGCGCTCTTCCTCGACCGCGAGCTTGCCGCGCTCGCCACGTAGCTCCGCGAGTCGTTCGCGCGCCTTGGCCAGTCGTTGCTCCGATTCCCGGCGCGACCCTTCAGCTGCGAGCGCGCGCTCCCGGGCGAGCTCCGCCGAACGCGCGGCTTCCTTCGCCTCCGCGGTGGCTCGTCCGAGGTCCTGCTGCGCCGTTTCGAGGCGGCCACGCGAGTCGCGCTCCTGGGCGACGAGGGCGCGGAGACGTTCCTCTTCATCGGCGATGCGCCGCTCCGTCGCGCTGACCTGCTCGCTGAGCGCATCGCGGACCCGAACCGACGCGCTGCGGCGCTCCTCCATCGTCGCTGACTGAAGACGCGCCTCTTCCGCCCGCTTCGAGGCCGCGTTGTGCGCATCGACGGCGATCTGCTCACCGCGCTCCGAGGTCGCGAAGACATCGGCAGCTGTGTTCCGCGCGGTTGCCGCAACTTCGCTCTCGCGCGCGAGCTTCTCGCGACGGCCGAGGAGCTCGGCGCGCTCACGCTCGATCGCGATCGCGCTCACCTCCTGCGCGCGGACGAGATCGCGGACATCCGCCTCGCTCGTCGCGAGCCGATCCGCGGCGACCTCGGCGTCTCCGCGCGCACCCTGCGCGGTGGCGAGCCGCTTGTCGGCCTCCTCGCGGCGTCGCTCTGCATCGGCACGCTGCGCGAGGATGTCGCGTTGCGCGCGCTCAGCGGTCATGAGCTCCTCGTGCAGTCGCGCGGCCATACCCGCGAGCTGTGCGGTGGCGTCGCGTTCGGCGCGCTTCGTCGGGTCGACGATCCGGGCGAGGCCCGGCAGGACGAGAAGACCGCTCGGCGCGATCACCGCGCCGGCGCGCAAAGTCGTGGCGGCCGCAAGAGCGGTCGCGTCGTCCGGCGCGACGAAGATCGCAACTCCTTCCGCGATGCGCCGGCAGCCCTTCGGCGCGGCCGCATCGCCGGACGCGCCGCCGCCCGCGATCGCGACGGCTCGGCCAAGTGCTGCGCGGACCGCGTCCGGTGACGCGATGCGTTCGTGCAGCCAGGCGAACCCCTTTGGCAGCGGAGGCAGGTCCTGTGCGTCCTCGCGTGCCGCCAATTCGGCGTCGGCGCGGTCGACCGCCTCGCGGAGCGCGGTCGTCTGCCCACGGACGAGCGCGAGGTCGCCATCGATCCCCTGAAGCTCGTTACGCGCGGCACCGGCGCGCTCGGCCGCACTCTCGGTTGCGCGCGCGTCCTCCGCGACCTTCTCGCGGGCGCGCGCGAGGTCCGCGGCGATGCGGCTACGTTCGCGCTCGCGTTCGCTCCGCTCCTTCGTGAGGGTCGCGGCAGTCGCCGCGAGCTCCTCATCGCGCGCGAGGAGTGATCGCTCTTCGTCGCCGAGGCGCAGCTCGTCGCTCTCTCTGATGAGGTGCGCGCGCTCGGTCTCGACGCGAGCGGCCCGCGCTTCGGCGAGGGCCACGCGCGTGTGCGACGCCTCTTCCTCCGCCGTGCGCGCGCCGTCGGCGGACTCGCGCGCGCTGCGCGCCGCGGCGGTGGCCTCTTCGTCAATGCGCGTCCGGCGCTCCCGAAGATTCGCCAGCTCTCCCGGGAGCGCCGAGAGGGACGTGCCGGTTCGCTCGCGCTCTGCCGCGATGGCAACAACACTCGCCTCGAGCCCGGCGACGCGCTCGCGGACCGATGCTTCCGTGGACGCGGCGTCGCCGGAGGCGATGCGGCGACGCTCTTCCTCCTGCCGTGCCGCGCGCAGATCCTCGTCGGTCCCTGCCGTCGCCGACTCGCCCTCGGCCACGTAGTCGGTGAGACGCTCGATCTCCTTGTCGACGCCGACGATCTTCGTCGTGAGATCGGCACGCTGATCGGCCGTCGTGCCGAATGACGCTTTGTACCAGCGCAACGCGCGCCGACGGAGCTCGTTCCGGATCGTCTCGTACTCGTTCCACTTGGCGGCCTGATCGCGCAGCGCCTCGACTCGCGGCCCGATCTCGCGAAGGATGTCGTTCACGCGGACGAGCTCGACCTCCGCGGACCGCAGGCGGTTCAGCGCTTCTTCGCGGCGGAGTTGGAGCCGTCGCGTCCCTGCGGCTTCTTCGATGACCGTGCGCCGATCAGCCGGACGGAGCGCGAGTATTTGATCGACAAGGCCCTGGCCGATCACGACGAACGGGTTGTCTGCGAGGTTCGCGCCGGCGAGGAGATCTTGAAGATCGCGCAGACGAACGCGCGACCGGTTCACGAGGTATTCGGCCTCGCCGTTGCGGAAGAGACGCCGGCCGACCTCGATCTCGGTGAAGTCGATGGGCAATCGTCGCGACGAGTTGTCGAGCTGCAGCAACGCTTCGGCGTGACTCAGCGCCTTACGTGTTTCGCTTCCGCCAAAGATCAGCTCTTCGTTTCGTTTCGCGCGGAGCACGCGTGCGTTGTTCTCGCCGAGTGCCCAACGAACAGCGTCCGCGACGTTTGAGTTGTGAACGACAAAACCGTCCGCGACGAAGTTGTGAGTCTCGTCGACGCAGAGGTCGTATACCCATTGGTCCGTCGGCGAAACCAGCTCCACCTGCTCGATCTGGTCGATCGTCAAGTCCGACGAAGCCAGCAGAACCGGGACGCCCTCGGCAAGTTCGTCGGCTCTGAGTGCGCGAACTGTGTTGTCGGCCACTGTAAACACGGGGTGGTATGGCGTCACGATCACGGACTCGCCTCGACGTGACTTGATGCGGACCATCTTTTTCGGAGCCGTTCGACGGACGAACGCGGAGACGCGGCGGGGTCGGAGACTCGATAACGCGGGGTCGAGGCTGAGGACGTGTAGATCGGTTCGGTTTGAATGGGTTACGGCGCCGTCATCAAGCTTCTCGACAACACCAACGCGAAGAGCGTCTTCGACGAGGCGGCCGAGCCACTCTTCCGACCCGTCGGCCAAGGCGACGCCCGAAAAAAAGCGCCCACATTTCCCCGATCCGTTTGGACCAATGATCGCGGTGATCCCTGGTGCGAATTGGAGTTCGGTCTTATGTACGAAGCTCTTAAACCCTACGAGGCTCAGGCTCTTAAGAACGGCGTGTGCTTGCCCCCCACCCTCGATCACCTTCAGCTCATCGCTCACTGCGTGACCAGCTCCATGAGCTTCGCGGCCGCGGCCTCTTCCGCGGCGCGTTTCGAAGCGCCTGTGCCTTGCGCGACGTTGCCCGCGACCTCGACCTCGACGATGAACCCGCGCCGATGCTCGGGGCCACTTACCTCGAGCGTGCGGTACAGAGGCAAGGGGTGATGCGCGCCCTGCGCCCATTCCTGCAACAGGGTCTTCGGGGATTTGCGTGGCGCGGCGAGCGTTGCGGCGATGGCATCGCCCATGGTTCGCTGAACGAGCGCGGTCGCCGCATCGAGTCCACTTTCGATGTAGCACGCGCCCACGACCGATTCGTAGAGGCTCGCGGAGAGTCCGGCCCGTCCGCGGCCGCCGGTCTCTTCTTCGCCGCGCCCGAGACGCGCCTTCTCCGGGAGACCGAGCTGCCGGCCGACCTCCGCGAGCGCCGCGGATGACACGAGCGCCGCACGAAGTGCGGTGAGCTCGCCCTCGGTCGCGTCGGGAAAGCGGCGATAGAGCTCCTCGCCCACGACGAGATCGACGACCGCGTCGCCGAGGAACTCGAGACGCTCGAAGTCGTGCGCGTTCTCTTCCGGATGCTCGTGGAGATACGAGCTGTGCGTCAGCGCGTTCTCGAGCAACACAGGATCGGTGAAGCGATACCCGCCGATCTCGATGTCGGTCACTTCCTCCATAAGCGCAGAAAAGGCAGGGGCTCCGATGCCCCTGCCTCCCCTACGCGCTACGTTCGACGTGATTGTGCGCGCTAAGCGACGTGCTCCTCTATGTATTCCTGCGCGTCGCCCACGGTCTTGATTTTTTCCGCCTCTTCGTCCGAGAGCTCCATCCCGAACTCCTCTTCAAGACTCATGATGAGCTCGACCAAGTCGAGCGAGTCAGCGTTGAGATCGTCCACGAACGAGGCCTCAGGCTTTACGTCAACCTCGTCGACGCCTAGCTGCTCGACGATGATCTTCTTGAGGCGGTCGTAGGTGTTTCCCTGCGCCAACAAATTCCTCCTCCGGGTCAAGTGCGACCCCTCCCGCCCGCCCGCAGCGGCAGGTTCGCGCAAGTGTCACGGCGAGCCGTCTGACCTGTCAATCGGGTAGCGCTAAAGAAAGTGGCCTCGGCGGGCCTCTCTATGGTGGAAGCCGATGACGGACCGCTGGCGTGAGGTCTACGAGCGCGAGTATCCCCGCCTGGTGCGGGCGTTGCTCGCGATCGGGCGCGACCCCGCCGCGGCGGAAGACGCGGCGCAAGAGGCCTTCGTGAGGGCGCACCGGGCGGGGCTCGACAACATCGAAAAGCTCCCCGGCTGGCTCCTGGTCGTCGGCACTCGCGAGGTCTTCCGAAAGGCCAAACGGGCGCGCCGCGAGGATGAAGTTTGGGCCTCGTTACCTCCTCGTGACGACGGCTTCGACACCACCGCCGACCGCGTCGATCTCCTTGCCGCGCTCGGCGAGCTGCCGGACCGGCAGCGGGCGATCGTCGTGGCTCGCTACTACTACGGCCTCTCTTACGACGAGATCGCCGGCCACTTCGACATCAAAAGCGGGACCGTCGGCGCGACGCTGCATCAGGCGATCGAACGACTTCGCCAGATCCAGCTCGCCGGCCGGCTCGCGCGAGGAGCGATGCGATGACTGACGAACGACGCGACGACGAGATCCTGGGCCGCGCGCTGGCGCGAGCCATTGAAACGATCGATCTGAACCAGACCCCATACGAGCGCTCGCGGATCGCGACCGCGCCCGCACGGCGACCGATCTTCGGTCTCTGGCAGGTCGCTACGGCGGCCGCGGCGATCGTGCTCGCGCTCGCGATCGGCTCGTGGCTGACGCGGCCGGCCGGGACCTCACCGGTAGCTGCGCCGACCACATCGGCTCCCGCAGCTCCGTCGTCGAACGCGACAACGGCCCCGGCGTCTGCGTATCCGCAGAGCGAGCGCGTCTGGGTCTACTTCGCGCGGGATGGGCTTCCTCCAACCGGTGCGTTCGTCCAGGGCCATCTTCTGGACACGCCGGCGGCACGCATCGCGTCGCGTATCACGGCGCTCGGCAGCGCGAGCGCGGCGGGCGACGTGCCCTATCAGGCAACGAATGCGCTTTCGCTCGACGCGAGCAGGGGCATCTCCGTCCGCGTTCAAGGCGACACGGCCACCGTGGAGTTCAACAGACCGAACGGCTGGGGCGTGAAAGGTGCGGCGCAGTCCCAGGCCCTTCTTCAGCAGCTCGTGTACACGATCACGGAGGAGCCAGGCATCCGCCGAGCTCAGATCGTCGACGTGGGCAAGTCGAGCACGGCCATCGACCAGCTCGTCGTCGACAAGCCGCTCGCTCGCGAGGATGTCTACGGCTATTTGTTCACGCCGGCGCTCGGCAAGGACAACGGCATCTCCGGAAGCGGCGACGACTCCCTGGCGCACGTCACGGCTCAGCTGCAGGAGGTCTCGGCCGAGCGCGTCACTCTCGCCGGTCGCTCGACCGCGACGGGCGCAAAGGTAAATCTGCCGTCGTTCTCGATCTGGCTAGAACAAAGCGACGACAGAAAACCCGGCGGAGGCAAGTACGCCCTGAACCTGGTGTTCCAGTGGAACGGCAGCGGCACGAGCGCCGGCGCGTCAAACACGTCGACCTACGGGTCCACGCCGCTCCGCGCTATCACCGCCAGCGGGACCAACATCTATCGCTTTGAGCTCGACGACGCGCGTCCGTGGCGCGCGTACATGCCCGACCCCACGCAGCTCGTGGTCGAGTTCGGCGGGGATCCCCGTGCGACCAGTGACCGGATCGCCGTTGCCGCTCCGAAGCCGCTAGACGTCGTGAACTCCGGCGCGGATCTGGCGCTCGCGGGGGCGGCACGCGTGTTCGAGGCGAACGTCGTATGGCGCATCCTCGACTCGGCAGGCAAGGTCGTCGCGAACGGCCACTTCACCGCGAGCCTCGGATCGAGCGCGGTGTGGGGAACCTTCAATGCCCGCATTGCGGTGCCAGCAAACGTTCGCGGGAACGTCACCCTCGAGCTCTACGAGGCGAGCCCCAAAGACGGAACCGCGCAAGGCGTCGTGCGGGTCCCGCTGGCGGTGCGCTAGCCGGAGCGCGCGCTCGCCACGCCCACCGCGATCCGCAGCGCGGTTTCGCGGGCGCCGACTTTCGACCATGATGCGATCGCAGAAATGGTCCTAGCCCAGTCGACAGAAGACGCGGAGATCGTTGGCCGCGAGGAAGAGCTCGGAGCGCTCGCGCGGTTCATCGACGACATCGACCGCCGCCCCGCCGGCCTGGTCCTCGAGGGTGAAGCGGGAGTCGGAAAGACAACGCTCTGGCGAGCCGCCATGCGCATGGCCGAGAAGAAGGGCCACCGAGTTCTTGCCACGAGCGGTGCGCCAACTGAGACGACGCTTGCATTCGCCGGCCTCGCGGATTTGCTCGGCACCCTGCTGAACGACGTCTTGCCGCAACTACCGATGCCTCAGCGCAGCGCGATGGAAGCGACTCTGCTGCTCTCGGAACCGAAGCGCACACCCACTCCTCGCCTGATCTCGGCGGCTCTCCTGACGGCTCTTCGTGAACTATCGACGACGGGACCGGTCCTCGTGGCCATCGACGACGTTCAGTGGCTCGACACGCCTACCGCGAACGCGCTCTCGTTTGCCATTCGAAGGCTTCGGGGAGATCGAGTCGCGCTCGTATTCGCGATGCGTAGTGGCGAGCGCGCTGCCTTACCGCTGGACTTATTCCGCACCCCGTTTGCGGAGCGCGTCAGCCGGATCGAACTCCGGCCGCTCAGCTTCGGTGCACTACGGCGCCTACTGCTCACGCGCACCGATCTCCGACTGACACGCCACCTTCTCCGACGCATTCAAGAAACAAGCGGCGGGAACCCGTTCTTCGCACTCGAGCTCGCGCGCGCACTCGCGCGACGAAACACGCCACCCGAGCCAGGCGAGCCGTTGCCTGTGCCGGCCGATCTGCGCCTTCTGCTGTCCGACTCAATAGCGCAGCTACCGCCCGCGACCCGCGACGCCATTGCCGTGGCGGCTCTGCTCGCCCGCCCTTCGATCGAGGCGATCACGAGCGCGACCGCTGGCTCGGCCGACGACCTGCGGCCTGCCTTCGACGCGAACGTCATCGAGGTAGCCGAAGGCGCGATCAGGTTTGTCCATCCCCTCATCCGCTCAGTCGTGTACGCGCAGATCCCCGCCGCTGACCGCGCACGTTGGCAACGGCGTCTGGTCGACATCGTTTCCGACGTCGAGGAGGGCGCGCACCACCTCGCGCTCGTCTCGTTCGTTCCCGACGAGGCCGTCGCGTTTCGGCTCGAGTCGGCTGGTGACCACGCGCGCCGTCGCGGCGCGCCACTCGCCGCGGCGGGCCTCCTCGAGCACGCGCTGCGCTTGACCCCGGAGGATCAAGCGAACGAACGCGCCCGCCGTAGCCTCGCCGCCGCGGATGCGTGGCTTGACTGCGGAGACAGGCGACGCGCCGCCGCACTCTGCGAAGACGTTCGGCGAACGATTCCGCACGGTCCGCTCCGCGCCGACGCCCTACAGCGCCTGGCCGACAGGGACAACGCGCCGACGATCGCTCAGGCGATCGCCTACGCGGAGGAGGCTCTTCGTGAGGTTGCGGGCGACCATCGTCGCGAGGTCGACGTTCTCTTGCGCCTCGCGACCCTCCAGCACTTCCGTGCGCGATGGCAGCCGGCTGTCGACTGCGCGACGAAAGCGTTGGGCGTCGCCGAGTCCGCCGGAGACCTCGACGCGACCGCGTCCGCTCTCACGGCGCTCGGCATGTACGAGACCTTTCTCGGGGTTGGAGACCCGGCCGGTCACTACCGGCGCGCGATCGAGCTCGAAGCACAGGCGGCCGCGCACGCCGCTTCCCCGCCGACTTTTTCTGACCCTTACTGGGCGCCGCAGACCATGCTTTCGGACTGGCAAAGAAAGAACGGCGAGCTCGATGAGGCGCGCTTGCTGCTGGATCGCCAATATCAGCGCGCGGTGGAGGCGGGCGACGAGGCAAGTCGACTGCTCCTCTGCGTGCACCTTGCGGAGCTTGAGACGACAGCGGGTTCCTTCGATCTCGCGCAACGCTGGAACGACGAGGCGCTGGTGTTGGCCGACGAGACCGAGGCCGCCAGACGACGTGGCGTGGTGTTGTCCTCGATCGCGGCGCTCGACGCATACCGGGGGAACCTCCAGGACGCCGGGGAGGTCGCCCAGCAGGCGAAAACGATCGCCGATGCGTTCGGGGACGAGCTGCTGGTCGCCAAGACCCGGGCGATCAAGTGCTTCGCCGAGCTTTCCGCCGAGCGCTACGACTCCGCGTTGACCGAACTCGGACCCTCGATTGAGCACCCGGTTCTGTCGGTGCTTCCGATCGCAGGCGACGGC
>VBGU01000403.1 GCA_005881085.1 Chloroflexota bacterium
TCACGGCGGCGCGAGTGGTGGTGCGCACGGTGGACGTAAGTGTGGTGGTCGTCGTGCTGGTCGTCGAGGGCGCCGCGGTAGCGGCTGCGGTGGTGGCGGCGGTCGTGTCCGCCGCCGCGACCACGGTCGCGGGCTGGAGCGGGGCGTTCGTCACGTAGAGGTTTGCGCTGGCGTAGCCGAACGAGCCAAGGAAGACGCCGAGCGTGGTCAGCACTCCTCCCAGCTTCAGTCCCCAGGCCGGGACGGGACCGGGAGAACGTTTTCTGCCCGGCCCCGTCTTCACAGGGATAGGAGGGAGGGTGGGGGATTTGGCGTTCATTGACTACATGGATACCGGTCGGAGGGGCCGGTGTTTTGAGAAACAGTTGAGAGTTTGTGCGCGGGGCGCTCTTTCTTAGCGGCCTCTCAGCCTTGAACCGCAACTCTCGCTTGCGTAGGGTCACGGAGTGAAAGAGCGGGCGGCCACCGCCGTCGAGGCGACGATGCCGGCGACGAAACGTATCCCACGATGCATGAGCACTCAGCATCCGGACAACGTCGCCATGCCGTTCTTCGCGCAGAGCGCGCCGCTCACCGCCGAGGACGAGGTCCGCGAGGCGTACTACGCGTTCTCACATCTCGGATGCGACGAGCAGATGTGGGACTTCGAGGGCAAGGAGGTCGACGGCCACGTCGTCGAGAAGCTGCTCTCGACGTACGAGTCGTTCTTCGCCGAGCACCCGATCGGCGAGTCCATCCATCTCACGCCGCGCATCCCGAATCCCGCGCTCGAGCCGACGCAGGCGAAGATCGTCCTCGAGGTGCTCCAGAGCCTGCCCCGCCACGCGGACATCGCGCGTGTCTTCTATGACCGCGAGCGCCCGCCCATCCTCGAGCTGCGCGAGCTCGATCGCGTTCGCGAGTACTACGAGCGTTTCGTCGCGGGGATGGAAGAGGTCACGCTCGGCGCGGACGAGCGCCCGCTTGGCGCATGGTTCGGCCGTTTCTCGCCGGCCACGGTCCGTATGATCCCGCTCATCGAGGATCGCGAGCATCTCCTCGCGGCGGACGATCTGGTACGCGACTACCTCCGCGGGAAAGACCTCGATCACATGCGCGTATT
>VBGU01000056.1 GCA_005881085.1 Chloroflexota bacterium
GGGAGCACCGTCCTGTACCCCTGCGACGGGAACCAGACCGCGAAGCTCGTCGCGCAGATGGCCGACCGCGACGGGATTACGTACATGAGGACGACACGCGAGAAGACGCCGGTCGTCTACGACAAGGGCGAGAGCTTTCCGATCGGAGGCAGCAAAGTCGTACGCGGTGGATCGAACAAGGATCGCGCGACGATCGTCGCGGCCGGCATCACCCTGCACGAAGCGCTGAAGGCCGTCGATGTCCTAGCGAACGAGGACATCCCGGTGCGCGTCATCGATCTCTACACGGTGAAGCCGATCGACGCGGAGACTCTCGCCGACGCGGCGCGCGCGACCGGAGGCCGCATCGTGGTGGTCGAGGATCACTGGGTCGAGGGTGGGATCGGCGACGCCGTCCTCGCCGCGCTCGCCGAGAAGGGGTTCCGTGACCTCCACTACCGGCACCTCGCGGTACGCAAGATGCCGGGCTCCGGCAAGCCTGCAGAGATGCTCGACGACGCCGGCATCAGCACGGTGCACATCGTTCGCGCGGTCAAAGCACTCCTCGGCTAGCCGTGCGCCGGGTTTCGGCGGTGCTCGCAGGCCTCGCGATCGGGATCGGGGCGTTGCTTGTCCCGGGTCCGGTTCAGCCGACCACGATCACGGTGGTGCCACCATCGGCGGAGCCCGCGCCCGCCGCTCCGATGGCGCCGATAGCGTGCGATCAGAAGATCGCGGTCACGCTCGGCGACATCGGGCTCCAGGCCGTCGCGAGCGCATGGTCGCCCGACGGTACGAAGCTCGCGCTGGGCGGGAGTGAATATCGCCGGTTCGGACCCTACATCCCCGATGAGCAAAGGATCCTCATCCTCACCGTGTCCTCGCTCGAGGTCCGCGACATCGCGCGAGGCTTGGGTCCCGTCTGGTCGAGCGACGGATCGCGCCTCGTTTTCCGCGAGGCGCCAGCCGATTGGAACTCGCCGACCTCGGATCTGGTCATCTACGACATCGCGACCTCGCAGGAGGTCGCACGGATCGCGAACGCCGGCACGAATCTGGGGTTCGGCTGGCGCGGCGAGGACGTTCTCTTCTGGCGGGGATCGGAGCTTCGCGCGTGGCGCGCGGGCGTAGAGACCGCGGTCCTCGATCTCCCGGTTCTCCAAGGTCGACGCGATGCGGTGGTGCGGTTCAGCGGAGACGGCGAGCGAGCGGCGCTCGAATTCCCTGAGTTCATCCACCCGCGCGAGACGTACCTGCTCGACACGCGCGCTGGGTCGGCGCAGCGCCTTGTCGGAGTCTGGCGGATCGAGCCGTCGGCGCATGGACACGCGATGTTTCTGGCGTACCTCGACCATCGCGAGATGCGACTCGAGGACGGGCGCGTCGAATCCGCTGAGCGGCCCTTGACTGGCGGCTTCGTGATCTGGTCGCCGGACGGCCGGGCGCCCCTTATGACCCCGAATGTGTTCGTCGTACTCGGGAGCCCTGTCGACCTGGAGGCGTTCGATGGCGGCCCGAACGTCGCCGCGGTGCCCACTCTTCTCGCCTACCCGTCGTTCAACGCGGGTGGGGATTTCTACGCCGGCGTGCGGTTGGGTGGGCGAGGGCCTTCGTCTCTCGAGCTCTACCGATGCCGCCAAACGGCAGCGACTCCGGCGCCCGCGACGGTAACCGTTTACTACGGCGAGTCGAGCTTCGAGCCGTGGGCGGCCAAGCGTGACGGGTCCGCGCCACAGGGTTGGGAAGGCCTGGCCGACCGCGATCTGCGAACCGTCGGACTGCATCCGCTCGAGATCGGTCGGATCCGAACGCTCGAGCCGCAGATCCTATGCGGCCAGCCGAAGTGCCCGAACGGGTTTGGACTCAGGGTCGTCCTTCCGTACGCAGAGCGCGACCGCGCGTACTCGCGCTGTTTCAGGGAGGCGTACCCGAACACGTTCGCGATGGACGCGGCTGTCGGGGCGTACAACTGCGTCCCGCTTTACCAGGCGAACTAGCCTTCTGCTAGCCTCGGCACCCACAGGGGAGGGTCCGTGGAGATCATCGTCGTCCTTGTCGTCATCGGGGCGATCGCGCTCTTCTTCATCGCGACCTACAACCGCCTCGTCACGCTGCGCCAGCGTGTGAAGGAGGCCTGGGCGGATATCGACGTCCAGCTCAAGCGGCGCCACGACCTCATCCCGAACCTGGTCGAGACGGTCAAGGGGTATGCCACGCACGAGTCGACGGTCTTTCAGAAGGTGACCGAAGCCCGCGCCGCGGCCGTGGCGGCCGGCGCATCGGCGACACCGGAACAGCGCGCGCAGGCGGAGAACATGCTGACCAGCGCGTTGCGCTCGGTCTTCGCGGTTGCCGAGAACTACCCGCAGCTGCAGGCGGTGCAGGAGTTCAAAGACCTCTCCGAGAACCTCACCGCGACCGAGGACAAGATCGCGTTCGCGCGCCGCTTCTATAACGGCAACGTGCGCGACTACAACACGTCGCTCCAGACGTTCCCGACAAACGCCTTCGCGGGAATGCTCGGCTTCAAACCGGAGCAGTACTTCGAGCTCGCGGACGCGACCGAGCGCGCGGTCCCGCAGGTGAAGTTCTAGCGAGGCTCTAGCCTTTCACTAGCGTGACCGCAGATTCGTCACCAGCGCGGCTTTCGATCTACGAGGCGGCCTCAGCGAACCGCTGGCGCACGCTCCTCTTGATCGCGGTGTTCACGGCTCTCGTCGCTGTGCTCGCCTATTTCGTCGGCGAGTACTTCGCTCCGGGCGGCGGGCTCGCCGCGCTTCCCTTCGCTTTCGCGATCTCGGGCGGCAGCGCGCTCGTCTCCTACTTCGCCGGCGACAAGCTGATCCTCGCGCAGAGCCAGGCCCGCGAGCTCGGCCCGGACGAAGAGCGCAAGCTGCGCGACGTCGTCGAGTCGCTTGCACTCGGGCTCGGCATTCCGACCCCGAAGATCTACGTGATCGAGGATTCGGCACCGAACGCGTTCGCGACCGGCCGCGATCCGCAGCACGCTTCGATGGCGGTGACTCGCGGCCTCCTCGACAAGCTCGATCGCACCGAGCTCGAGGGAGTCATCGCGCACGAGCTGTCGCACGTCGGCAACCGTGATATCCGCGTGATGGTCCTCGTCGTCGTTCTCGTCGGTACGGTCGCGCTCCTCGCCGACTGGATGTGGCGGTCGATGTTCTGGGGCCGTGGGCGCGATCGCGACCGCGGGGGCGGGGGCGCGATCATCGCGGTCATCGCGATAGCACTCGCGGTGCTGACGCCGATCATCGCGACGCTCATTCAGCTCGCGGTGTCGCGGCAGCGCGAGTACCTCGCCGACGCGTCCGGCGCGCTTCTCACCCGTTACCCGCCGGGGCTCGCGTCGGCGCTCCGCAAGATCGCGGCAGACAAGGAGCCGCTCGAGGTGGCGAACAAGGCGACCGCGGCCCTGTATATCGCCAATCCGCTGAAGGACGCGCCCGCGTTCTTTGACCACCTCTTCGACACACATCCGCCCATCGAGGAGCGCATAAAGAGACTCGAGGCCATGAACTGATCCCAGCCGGAGCGCTTCGCCCGAGCACGGCCCTCGCTGTGGCCGCCGTCTTGGTCGTCATCGCGATCGGTGCCGGCGCGGCTGTCGGTGTGGTGACGCGCCCGGCGCCCTCGGTCGAACCCTCGGCCACTCCAATGCCGACCGCGACGTTGGCGCCCGACACCGGCCCGCTCGTCTTCAAGCAACCGCTCACGGCGGGATGTGCGACCGACGACGCGGTGTGGGTCGTGTCGGACGGCGGCGGCATCGGACGTTTCGATCGCCTGCTGCAGCGTTGGGAGCTCATCGATTCGACCCTGCGCTCGCTCGTCGCCGTCGCGTGCGGTTCGGACACGGTGTTCGCGGTCGGCGCCTTCGGCCGCGTGGTCGTCATCGACGACCTCGCGAAGACGATCCACGCCGACGACATCGGCATCTTCAACGCGTACGCGGTCTCGCTCGTGCCGGACGGAGCGCTCGTCGTCGGTTCCGATGGAAACGTGCAGCGGCAGAGCTCCACGGGCTGGGACAAGTACGCCCAAGGGATCGACGAGGATCTCTACGGAGTGATCGGCTTCGCGGGAGGTTCCGCCTGGATGGTCGGCGCCGGGGGTGTCACGTACCGACTCGAAAAAGTCGGCGGAGACTTCGGATGGAAACCGTACGAGACCGGGACGACGGTGGCGCTGCGGACCATCGCGGCAACGTCCCCGACCGAAGCGATCGCGGCCGGCGACGACGGCGTCGTCCTCCGCTTCGACGGTAGCTGGCGTCCGCTCGAGAGCGGCGTGAAGAACGAGCTGCGCGCGTCGGCGCGCGTGGGCGCCATCACATACGTCGTCGGCGATGGCGGCACCGCGCTCGCCGTCGAAGGAGACACCGTTCGCCCCATCGCGAACATCACAACGACGTGCGCCCTCCGCAGCGTGTTCGCACATGGCAGCGAGGTCTGGTTCGTCGGCTCCGAGGGAACCCTTGCGGGCGTGTGGCGCCAGAGCGGAGACCGCATCGACCGCTGGGGCACGTGCTAGGCGCCCCGCCCCTTGCGGGCATCCGCGTCGTCGAGATCGGCAACTACATGGCGGGGCCGTACTGCGGCATGCAGCTCGCCGATCTCGGCGCGGACGTCGTCAAAGTCGAGCATCCGCGGGCCGGCGACCTCGCGCGACTCCTCGAGCCGCTCGCCTCCGGAGAGAGCGGCAACTTCGCGCGGCTCAACCGCGACAAGCGAAGCCTTGCCATCGACCTGAAGCGCGAAGAGAGCCGCGCTGTGTTCCGGCGGCTCGCCCACGATGCCGACGTGATCGTCGAAAACCTCCGCCCCGGGACGATGGACGACCTGGGCCTGAGGCCGCGCTCGCTTCTCGAGGCGAACCCCCGTCTCATCTACGTCGCGGTCACAGGCTGGGGCCTCGACGGGCCGTACTCCGCAAGGCCGGCGCTCGACATCATCGTCCAGGGGCAGAGCGGGCTTATGAGCATCACCGGCGAGGAAGGCGGCGCCCCGGTGAAAGTGGGCGTGTCGATCGCCGACCTGACCGCCGCACTCTATGCGACGATCGCGACGCTCGCCGCGCTCCGGGCGCGTGACCGTGACGGCCAAGGGCAGCTCGTCGATATCTCGATGTTCGAGTCAGCGGTCTCGCTCGCGGTGTGGGAGGCGGGCATGTATTTCGGCAGCGGCGAGGTGGCGCGCGCCGCCGGGTCGGCGCACAAGCTCGTCGCGCCCTACCAGGCCGTCGCCGCATCCGATCGCCACTTCATCGTGGGCGCGACCACCCCGCCGAACTGGACGGCGTTCTGTCGCGTGCTCGGGCTTGGCGCCCTCGAGTCGGATCCGCGCTTCGCGGATGCCAACGCGCGCCGCCGTAATCGTCCGGCGCTCATCGTTGAGATCGAGCGCGTCACGCGCACGAAGGCCGCCGCGCATTGGCTCGGACTCCTGCGCGAGGCGGGCGTTCCGTGCGGCGAGATCGCGGATTACCGCGACGTCTTCGACGACCCGCATCTTGTCGCGCGCAAGTTCTTCGTCGATCTCGAGCACCCGGTGCTCGGGACGCTCCGCGGCCTGGGCTCGCCGCTCCGCCTCGAGCGCACGCCGGTGCGGCACCGACGCGCGGGTCCGCGCCTGGGCGAGCACACCGCCGAGGTGCTGCGCGAGATCGGATGCAGCGACGCCGATGTCGAGCGGCTCGCGAGCGAAGGCATCATCGCGCGCGCATGAGCGAGGAGATCCGCACCGAGCGCCGCGGGAGCGCGCTCTGGATCCGCGTCGAGCGCCCCGCCGCGCGGAACGCGATGACCTTCGCGATGTACGACCACATCGCCGCGCTCTGCCGCGATGCAAACGCCGATACGTCGGTGAAGGCCGTCGTGCTGACCGGCTCGGGCGAGGCCTTCGTCGCGGGCACCGACATCGGGCAGTTCGTCGACTTCAAGAAAGCGTCGCAGGCGCTCGAGTACGAGCGCCGCATGGACGCGTGGCTCGGCGCGATCGAAGACGTCCGCGTGCCCACCATCGCGGCGCTCCGCGGCCCCGTCGTCGGCGGCGGTCTCGCGATCGCGGCGGCGTGCGACCTTCGCATCGCTGCGCCCTCCGCGCGATTCGGCGTCCCGGTCGCCCGAACGCTCGGGAACTGCTTCTCCGCTGCGAACCTCGTCCGTCTCGCCGCGCTCGTGGGTCTCGGCCGGGTGAAGGAACTGGTGCTGACGGCGCGTCTCATCGACGCGCAGGAGGCGCGCGCGATGGGACTGGTCTCGGAGGTCGTCGCGGGCGAGGAGGCGCTCGACGGACGCGTGGACGAGCTCGTCGAGCAGCTCGCGTCGTACGCCCCCCTGACTTTGCACGCGACGAAAGAGATGGTTCGACGGATCCGGGCGCGGATGATGCCCGACGAGGCGTCCGATCTGGTGGCGCTCTGCTACACGAGTGCCGATTTCCGCGAGGGCGTGACGGCCTTCATCGAGCGTCGCAAGCCGGTGTGGAGCGGGCGGTGACCCGCTATCACGAGTCGCAGCGCTTCCATGGCGCGATCCTTGGTCTGCTCGTCGCGGCCTTCGTCGTCGTCGCGGTTGTGACGATCGTCGAGGTGGTCGCGGGCCGGCCCGCCGAGGTCTGGCTCATCGTCGTCGGGCCGCTCGTCGTCCTCGTCGTGGCGGTGCTCTTGTCGCTCTCGCACCTCGACGTCGACGTCACGGACGAAGGTGTGACTATCGCGTTCCGCTACGTGTGGCCGGCGCGCCGCATCGGGTTCTCCGAGATCGTCGGCCTCGAGGTCCGTCGCTACGACCCGCTCCTCGAGTACGGCGGTTGGGGCGTGCGCCTCGGCCCGAAGGGCTGGGGCTACATGACGAGTGGCAACGAGGGCGTGCAGCTGCGGCTGCGCAAGGGCCTTCCGGTGCTCATCGGATCGGCCCAGCCGCGAGAGCTCGAGGCCGCGATCCGCGCCGGCATGGAGCGGAGATCAGGCGATGAGCGATAGGCCCGAGGACGGAACACCGGCGCTTCGGAAGATGCTGCTGTCTGCAAGGCCGTCGGACTTTGGGCTGGCTCCTTCATCCGCGCTGCCCCGAGTCTGGGCCGCGATGCTCGAGCTGCGGTTCGGAGACAGCATCGCGTCGCTCGTCGCGGTCGCCGAAGGCTCAACCAGCCTCTACCTGACCACCGGCGGCGGGATCATCGGCGGCGGCGAACACGAACCGGTTCGCAAAGAGAATCGTAAGTTTCTCGAGCACATTGAAAAGACTCTCGAGATGTTCGTTCCGATCGACGCGCCGCTCGCCGTTCTCCAAGGATCAGTGGCGTTCGCTGTGCTCACCTACGAGGGGTTGCGCGGCGCT
>VBGU01000057.1 GCA_005881085.1 Chloroflexota bacterium
GATCCCGAAGTCGTCCTCGGCCGGAAAGACGAGGCCGCGCGCCGACGTGAGGAGGGAGCGGAGTGTGGTGTCGTCAGTGCGCCCGGCGAATACGACGTTCTCGCTTGCGATGCGCTCGAGAGCTCCGCGCTCGCGGCCCTCGCCGACGACCAGGAGGCGCAGCCCGATGTCGTTGAAAGCGCGCACGGCGACCTCGGCGCGCTTGTATGCCGAGAGCCGTCCGACGAAAAGCCAGAAGTCGCCGCGCTCGTCGTTCGCGACGAATGAATCGACGTCGACCGGCGGGTGGACGACCTCGACCGCCTCCACCGGAACGCCGTAGTAGGTCTGGATGCGGCCCCGCACCGCCGTCGAGTTGGCCATCCATCGATCGATCCGTCGCGCCGCTCTCTGATCGTCGTCGCGAAGGCGGCCCAGGAGATCCCGAACAAGCGGGACGAGTGGTCCGGGAACTTCCTCGTGCAGATACCGATCGCTCCAGTCGTAGAGATATCGCGTTGGCGAATGGCAGTACGCGACCGCGACCGTGCGATCGGGGAGGCTGATGCCCTTGATGAACGCACTCGTCGAGACGAGCGCGACGTCTGTCTCGGGCGGGACGCGAAGAGCCCGCGCCGCGTTCGGGTAGAGCGGCAGCAGCAGCCGGTGACTCTCGCCGAGAAGCAGGTGTTGGAGGTAGCTGGTGCGAAGGGTCCATCCCGGAAGATCTCCGTACCGGCGGCGATCGTGAAAGAACGTGTAGACGGGTGCGTCGGGCCACATCTGGTGAAGCGTCTCGGCCACGCGCTCGGCGCCGCCATGCATGACGAAGTACTCGTGCGCCAGCGCGAGCTTCATCGGCGAAGAATGCGCTGCCGCGCGACGAGGGCGGCGAAGACCGGCAGGACACGCTGGCGCCGCCACCGGCTCGGCTCGAACGCGAGCCGCCACAGCCACTCGAGGCCGATCGCGTGGACGAAGCGGGGCGGTAGCCGCACACGCCCGGCCAGCTGATCGAAGACACCACCGACGCCGATCGCGGTCCGAACAGACGGAAGGAACGGCAGGTTCCGCGCGATCCAACGCTCCTGCGCCGGCATGCCGTAAGCGACAAGGAGAACGCGGGCGCCGGCAGCCTGGATCCGCTCGCGGATCGCCTCGTCGTCCTCCGGTCCCGGCGAACCGGCGTGGGTACCGGCGACAAGCAGCGACGGGATCCGCCGCACCAGCGTCACGGCCGCGCGCTCTGCGACGCCCGGCGCGGCACCCAGCAGGAAGACCGGACCGCTCGCCAGCTGGAGGACCGCGGGCACGAGCAGACGGCCCGGGACGCGGCCGGGCAGCGGATCGCGAAGCACCCGAGATGCGACCAGCACACCAGTGCCGTCGGCGACGACCAGATCGGCGGATCGCGCGATCTTCCCGAGATCGGCATCGCCACGGGCGAGCATCACGAATTCCGGATTCGCCGTGATGACGAATGTGCGTTGACCGGCGGCATGACGCTCGATGATCCGTTCCGCCGCGGCAGCGAGGTCGACACGGTCGAAGCCCACGCCGAGAATGTCGACGCGCGCCGGCGCCAAGGCTGCCTCGCTAGTGGACTGCGACGAGGCTTCTGCGGAAGAAGTCGAGGTGCTCGAGCGCCATACCCGTTCCCTTGGCGACGCAGTACAGCGGGTTTTCGGCGACGTAGCAGGGCACCCCGGTGACCTGCGTCAGAAGCTTGTCCATGTTGCGTAGGAGCGCGCCGCCGCCCGACAGCACCATGCCCTTGTCGATGACATCCGACGCGAGCTCCGGAGGGGTCTCCTCGAGAACGGCCTTCACCGCGCCCATGATCTGCTGAAGGACCGGATCCATCGCCTCGGAGATCTCGTTGGAGCCGATCGTGATCGTGCGTGGCAGACCGGCGATGAGGTCCCGCCCGCGCACTTCCATCGTGAGCTCCGGGTCCATCGGCAGCGCCGATCCGATCTGGATCTTCACATCTTCCGCCGTGCGCTCGCCAATCATCAGGTTGTAGCGCTTGCGCACGAAGTTCGCGATCGCCTCGTCGAGCTTGTTCCCGGCGGCGCGAACGCTCCGCGAGACGACGATCCCGCCGAGAGAGATGACTGCGATCTCCGCGGTGCCGCCGCCGATGTCGATGATGAGATTGCCAGACGGGCCGGAGATCGGGATGTTCGCGCCGATCGCGGCCGCGAGCGGCTCCTCGATCAGATGCGCCTCGCGCGCGCCCGCTCGGAGGGCGGCGTCCTTCACCGCGCGGCGCTCGACACTGGTCACGCCCGATGGGACGCAGATCATGAGCTGCGGCTGAAAGATGCGGATCTGGCCACACACCTTGTTGATGAAATACCTGAGCATGTATTCGGTGATCACATAATCCGCGATCACGCCATCGCGCATCGGACGGAGCGCGGTGATCGTGCCCGGGGTTCGCCCGAGCATGAGTCTCGCCTCCTCACCCACCGCGACGATCCGGGGCCGGTTCGAGCCATCCTCCTTCGCGAGCGCGACGACGGATGGCTCGGTGAGGACGATCCCCTTCCCACGGACGTAAACGATGACATTGGCGGTGCCCAGGTCGATGCCGATCTGGCGGGAGAACACGCGGTGAACTCTAACGGGCTAAAAGACCGAAAGGTGCGTTACTTCGTCACGCACCGACCGCCGTGAGGATGAAGTCGGTTGCAAATCCGAGGATGAGCCCGGCCAGGATGCCCCATGTCGTCATGTCTTTGTGTCCGAGCTTGCGCGCGACTGCGAGAAGCTCGATGACCACGTACAGGATTGATCCCGCCGCGAGCGCAAGGAAGGCCGCGAAGACCGTCTCGTTCTGGAAGGACTGACCGATGACCGTGCCGAGGAAGGTCGGACCACCCGCGATCAGGCCGAGCGCGCCAAGAAAACGCCAGCTCGGGAGGTGCGTTTCACCCGCGAGTGGCCCCACGATGCCGAAGCCCTCGGTCGCGTTGTGGAGCGCGAACCCGATGACTAGCACGAGGGCGAGACGCAGCTGCCCCCCGGCAGCGGACTGGCCGATCGCCAGACCCTCCGAGAGGTTATGGAAACCGATTCCCAGCGCGATGAAGAAGGCGAGTCGTTGAGCCGGACTCAGACGCGCGATCGGACCGGCGCGAAACTCGCGAACGTTCGCCGCGCCAGGGCCAAAACGCACCGTGGCGCGGGCGCGCCGCGCGAGCCAGAGGTCGTAATACACGAGACTCATCAGCCCGACGGTCAACGACACCGCAAAGACAAGAGCGAGCCACGCGAAGTGAAGCCATGGCCCACCACCGTTTGCCTCCGCGAGCGCGGCCTCGACGGGCTCGACGCCTTTGGCGAGGACATCCCAGAACAGGAAGAGGAGGACTCCCGTGGCGCCGGCAGTAAGAAGCGAGCGCATCCGGGTCGACGCATTGCGCATGCGGCCGAGCGGCAGGCCCAGGAAGACGGTGCATCCCGCGATCGCGCCCAGCGCCAGGATCTCGCCCATCGACATCGCGGCTTCCGCCACTCCCGGTGCGATACTCGCCGTGGGGAGCATCCCTTTTAGGTCTCCCTAACGGCTAAGGTGAGCCTAACGATTTCCGACTGCGGAGGTCAACAATTACCACTTCGCCCGCCGTCGAGGAGTACCTCCAAGCGATTTACACGCTCGGCGATGAGAGCGGCCACGTCGTTTCGGCTCGCCTCGCCGAGTTCCTGGGCTTCTCCGCCCCGGCTGTTTCGGAGATGGTCCACCGCCTGGAGCGGGAGGGGCTGATCGCGTTGGATGAGCGTAAAGAAGTGCATCTGACCACGGCCGGCCAACGTCACGCGAACTCGATCGTTCGCCGACATCGCCTCGCCGAACGGTTCCTCGTCGAAGTGCTCGGCTTCGAGTGGTGGAAGACCCACGAAGAGGCCGAGCGCCTCGAGCACGCGATGTCTCCGGAAATGGAGCAGCGCATCCAAAAGGTGCTCGGCGACCCGCAGACCTGCCCGCACGGCAATCCGATGCCCGGCGTGACGCCGCGCCCGACCAAGCCGCTCGAGCGCGTGACGCCCGGCACCACCGCGACGGTGGAACGAATCCCCGATCAGTTCGAGCACGAGCCCGGCTTCCTCGAGTACCTGGATTCGCAGGGTCTGAAGCCGGGCGTCGATGTTCGCGTCGTCGACCTCCGGCAGGGGAAGCCGATCCGTGTCATGGTCGACGGTGCCGAGCGAACCATCCGCGCGGACTGCGGGCAAAAAGTATGGGTACGAGCATGAAAGAAAAACCTGCGATCTACGTTCAGGGCGAGGGCAGTTCCTGGCTCGCGCACGTTCCGGTGCTCCGCGGGTGCATCGCGTCCGGTACGACGCGGGACGAGGCGATCGCCAACGCGCGCCGCGCCTTCCGCGCGTACCTCGAGCTGCTCGACGCGCGCGGGGTCTCGATCGAGCACTGGAAAGACCTCGACCCGAACACCTTCCAGGTGCGTGACCTGCCAGCAGATCGCGTCGTGCCCGAAGACATCGGGGGGCTGGAGGAGCACGAGCTCCGCGACTTCCTGCATCAGTTCGAGGCCTCGCGCGCGGCACTGCTCTCGCTGGTCCGCGAGATCTCTGCGGAGGAGATCGAGCGAAAGCCGACCGAGACGATGTGGAGCGTGCGCGAAGCGCTCGAGCACGTGATGCTGACCGAAGCCTCCCTTCTGTCGCGTCTCGAGAAGTGGCCGGCCGACCCGTACAACACCCTACAGGCGGTCCATCGCATGGCGTTCCAACGATTCACGGTGATGGAGCCCGCGGACACGGAGCTCGACCATCTGGTCATGGGTCGGCGTTGGACGACTCGCAAGGTCATGCGCCGGATCCTCGAGCACGAGTTCGAGCATCTCGGACACATCAAGGAGATCGTCGCCGCGCTCGGAGCGAACCGGCCGCCCGAGTAGTCCTTCGGCCTTCGGCCATCCGGTCTGCTGAGGCCCCGTCAATGCAGCTTGCTGCATTGCCACCCCATTGACTTAGCTCAGCGCACCCTTAAGGAACGCGAGCACGCGCGCGCGGTACTCCTCGGGGAACGCGTTGATCGCGCCGACGTGGCCGCCTCGTGGCGCCACCCAGAGATCCTTGGGTTCACCCGCCGCCGCGAAGAGCTTTCGCGCTCCCTCGACCGGCGTCGTCGCGTTGTCGTCGTCGGCGGAGTGGATGAGCAGGACGGGGCGGGGCGAGATCGCCCCGATCGCGTCGAGCGGCCGCGCGCGGGCGACGTCCGCGGCGACGAACGCGTTCACCGCGGCGATGCCATAGGGCGGCAGCGGAACGCGAAAGGCGCCGAGCGGAAGGAACGACAGCCGTGAGAGCTGGAGATCCTGGTCCGTCCACGCGCTGTCCGCTACCACCGCGCTGACGTGAGGGTCGTTGGCCGCGGCCAGGATCGCCGCGCCGGCACCCAGGGAGATCCCGAGCACGGCAACCTTGTTCGTCCCGAATTCACCGCGCGCGAGCTCCACGGCGAGCGAGATGTCGCGTGGTTCGGTCGCGCCGAGTCCGACGGTCGAGCCGAGCAGGACGTTGTACCCGGCCTCGTGAAGGAAGCGCGCCCAGGGCAGCATCTCTTCGCGCGAAGTCTTGAATCCGTGCACGAGAATGACCGCCGGCGCGCCGTGGACCGTGTGGACGGTCCACCCTGCGAGCTCGCCGGTCGTCTGGGCGAGCTCGCTATCAGCACCGGCCTTGAAACGAAGGTCTTCGACCTGAAGGTCTTTCGGTGCGACCGGATCGCTCGAGCGGCCCGCCACGAGCTGGTAGGCACGGGCAACTGGCGCTACCAGCCACGCGACCAGGACGGCAAGCAGGATGGCCGCCCCGACGCGCTTGCTCATCGCCTCTTCTGGGCCCACTCCGCGGCCTCGCCCGCGCGGCGCTCGATGATCCCGCGCTGGTCGGCACGCACGTCCGGAAGGTCGGTGGGGTCGAAGGCGCGAACCTCGACGAGCTCTTCCGACAGTCGCTCGGTGCCGCCGAGCGGCCGGTACGCGTAGACGAGCTCGATCCGCTGCCAGCGATACCCCTGATTCGCCTCGAGGATCGGACCGACCTCGATCTCGATGCCGGTCTCCTCGCGGACCTCACGGGCGAGCGCGTCCTCGAGCCGCTCGCGGGGAGACAGGAAGCCGCCGAGGAAACGCCACTCCGGCGCGCCGAAACGGTGGCGCGCCAGGATCACGTGGCCGTTCGGATCGACGCCGAGGCCGACGACCCCGACGAGGAACCGCGCCTGGGTGCGATTAAGGATGCGCCGCTGCCACCGGACGGGGAGCGCGTTGTAGAAAACCGCGAGCAGTCGGAAAAGCACGCGCCAAATCTACGGCGCGGCTATACCCACCGCTCCGATTCCATGTGCTTTCGGCACAGCCACCTTCTGCACGACGGCGCGTGTCTTCACGTCGATGACGTTCACCATCCCGTCGACGTTCGTCGTGGTGAGCAGTCGATCGCCTTCGGGGTCGTATGTCGTGTGAAATGGCTGCTGCCCGAGCTTGGTCTCCGAGACGACCCGGCGCTCTTTCCAATCGACCCACAGAAGTCCGGGTCCGAGGTGATCGGACAGGACCATGAGCGACCGGTCCGCCATGAAGAAGACACCATCCTGGTCGACCTTCTCGGTATGGAAGGGATAGGTGCCCGGGAGATGGATCTCGCTCTTCACGGTCTTCATCACGGGGTCGTAGATAACCATCCGATCGGACGGCTTGTCGAGAAAGCCCGAGGAGCTCGACCAGACCTCGCTCTGATCCGGCGTGAAGTACGCGTCGTGGACGTCGCTCACCTTGATTTGCGTGATCTTGTCCGTCGCGAGGTCGTACACGCGCAGCACGTTCGCCTGCGATGTGTTTGTCAGCGTGAACCACAGCTCGTTCGGCCGGCTCGGCGCGATCGTGAGGACGTGCTGCGGCACGCCGACCATGAGCGGCGGAAGCGGCTTCCACGTACCCGCTTCGAAACGAGCGATGTACATGTCGTGCTCATGCCCGACGAAGAGCGTCTTGCCATCAGGGGACCACGTGATCCCGTGCGGCTGCTTCCCCACCCTCAGGCGAACCACCTCTTTCATGGCGAAGGGATCGATGATCGAAGTCGTGTTGCCCATGCGGTTGTTGACCGCGACCCACTTCCCGTCGGGCGAGACGCCGAGCTGGTGCGGGAGCTTGCCAACGGCGATCTTTCCCACGAGCGCGTACGGCTCGCCGGGTTTCCCGTCGAGCACCCAGACCTGATCGGTGCTCTCCGACGCAACGAAGATCCGAAGCTTCGAATAAAGCGGGGTAGGCGACGGCGCGGGAATTGGCGTGGGCGTCGGAGACGAGGCTGGTGCGGGTTCGGCCTCGTATGAAGCGACGTCCGAAACAACAGGTGCGTCGGCCGTCGTCGACGCGCATGCGGCGATGACCATCGTGCCGATGATCGCGAGCGCGAAAATGCGCACCGGCCTTACCGCCATTCCACCCCATGCCCCCGCAGCGGATAGCCTAGCGGCTCAGCGAGCGGTCGTGTCTAGGTTTACCTGCGGCGACGCCGACTTTCGCTGACCCGCAGACGGACCAGGGCACGCTGAAGCTCGGCTCTCGCGCGCTGCTCGTCCGCGGCGGAGGCCGGACCCGCCGCGAGGACCTGCTGGGCGCGTTCGCGGGCCTGCTGCGCTCGACTCGCGTCGATCTCCTCCGCCGGCTCGGCCGCGTCGGTGAGGACGACGACCCGGTCACCGCGGACGTCCATGAACCCGCCGAACACGGCGAGGACCTCCTCGACGCCGCTCTTCTTCACTTTGAACTCGCCGGGGCCGAGCGTGGTGAAGAGCGGGACGTGGTGCGGGAGGATGCCCACGTAACCCTCGCTCGCGGGCGCGACGACCATGTCGACGTCGTCCTCGTACACCTTGCGCTCCGGCGTGATGACCTCGAGGTGCAGGGGCAACTAGGAACCGCCTTCCTTTGCCATGAGCTCGCCCTTCTCGCGGGCCGCCTCGATCGTTCCGACGTTGAAGAACGCCTGCTCGGAGAGATCGTCGTGCTTGCCCTCGAGGACCTCGCGGAAGCTCCGGACGGTGTCCGCGACCTTCACGTACTGGCCGGGCACGCCCGTGAACTGCTCGGCCACGAACATCGGCTGAGCGAGGAAACGCTGAAGCTTGCGTGCACGCGCGACGAGCAGCTTGTCCTCGTCGGAGAGCTCGTCGATCCCAAGGATGGCGATGATGTCCTGAAGGTCTTTGTACCGCTGGAGCACGCGCTGCACTTCCCGCGCGGTCTCGTAGTGCTCTTGCCCGACGATGTTCGGATCGAGCGCCCGACTCGTCGAGGTGAGTGGATCCACTGCTGGGTACAGACCGAGCTCGGTGAGGTAACGCTCGAGCCGGATCGATGCATCGAGGTGGGCGAACGTGGTCGCCGGCGCGGGGTCGGTGTAGTCGTCGGCCGGAACGAACACCGCCTGAAGTGATGTGATCGAGCCCTTCTTCGTCGAGGTGATGCGCTCCTGCAGCTCACCCATCTCGGTCGCCAGGGTCGGCTGGTAGCCCACGGCGCTTGGCATTCGGCCGAGCAGCGCCGACACCTCCGAACCCGCCTGGGTGAATCGGAAGATGTTGTCGATGAAGATCAGGAGGTCACGGCCCTGCTCGTCGCGGAAGTACTCCGCGATCGTGAGACCGGTGAGCGCGACCCGGAGGCGCGCGCCCGGCGGCTCGTTCATCTGCCCGAAGACCATCGACATCTTGTCGATGACGCCTGACTCCTTCATCTCGCCGAGCAGCTGCGTGCCCTCGCGCGAACGCTCGCCCACTCCGCAGAAGACGGAGTAGCCGCCGTGCTCGGATGCGACGTTGCGGATCAGCTCCTGGATCACGATCGTCTTGCCGGTGCCGGCACCGCCGAAGACGGCGGACTTCCCACCCTTGAGGAACGGGCAGATGAGGTCGATGACCTTCATGCCCGTCTCGAAGATCTCCGCTTGCGTCGACTGCTCGGTGAACGGAGGCGGGGCGCGATGGATTGGATCGCGCCGGTCGCCCTTCACGTCGCCTTTGCCATCGATCGGCTCGCCGATGACGTTGAAGAGCCGGCCGAGCGTCGCCTCGCCGACCGGGACGGTGATGGGCCCGCCGGTCCATGTCGCGTCCATGCCTCGGCGGAGCCCATCGGTCGCGGCCATCGAGACGGCGCGCACCCAGTTGTTGCCGAGGTGCTGCTGGACTTCGGCAATCACCTCACCGCCGTCCTCTCGCTTGACCAGAAGCGCGTCGTAGATCTTGGGCAGGTGGCCTTCTTCGAACTGGACGTCGAGGACCGGGCCGATGATCTGCACGATCTTGCCCACGTCCTTTGCCTTCTTTGTGGCTTCCTTCGTGGCGACAGCCATCTTTCCTACCCCTTACCGAGGGCCTCGGCCCCCGATGCGATCTCGAGCATCTCTTTGGTGATGCGCGATTGACGTGCTTTGTTCGCGGAGAGCGTGAGGTCGTCGATGAGGTCGCCGGCCGCGTCCGTTGCGTTGCGCATCGCGACCATCTGCGCCGAGAACGCGGACGCCTTCGATTCGAGAATGGTCTGGAAGACCGCAACTTCGATGAGTCTCGGGATGACCTCGTTCAGGACCGTCTCCGGATCCGGCTCGAAGAGGTACTGAAGCGTTGGAGGGGGCTGTGCCCCCTCCATCTCCCCCGGCGTGAATGGAAGGAGTCGGCGGATCGTTGGCTCCTGGCGCAGCGTGTTCACGAACCGGGTAAAGGCGAGATAGAGCTCGTCGACCTTGCCCGTCACGAACTCCTCGACCGCGACGCGCGCGATGACGTTCGTGTCGGTGCTGCTGGGCCGGTCAGGGATCCCGGGGAACTCGGCAGTCACGGTTGCGCGCACGCGGCGCAGCTGGTTGATGCCCTTGCGCCCCACGGCGACGAACGAGGCCGCGGGCTGCTGTTCCGAAAAGCGGAGCGCCGCCCGGATCAGATTCACGTTCATCGGCCCGACCAGGCCGCGGTCCGTCGTCACGAGCACGATTCCCACGCGGCGAACCTCTCGCTTCGCGAGTAGTGGGCTCGTCTCGGGATCCGCATACGGTGCGAGCTCGTTCAGGACGGTTCGGAGGCGCTCCTCGTACGGGCGCGACGCGAGAACGGCGGCCTGCGCGCGCCGCATCTTCGATGCGGCGACGAGCTCCATCGCGCGCGTGACCTGCTGGATGTTCTTGATGCTCCGGACACGTCGCCGGAGCTCACGCTCTGAAGGCACGCGCTAGGCCTTCGTCGTCGAGGGAGTTTTCGCCGCCGGCTCCACCTTCTTGCCTTCCGGCTGCGCAGGCGCTTGGGGCTTCTTGACCTGCGGCGGTGCGGCGAGGGCCTTCTCGTCGGTGTACGGCTTCGTCTTTTTGAACTCCTCGAGCATCGCGCGGACTTCCTTCTCGATGGCCGCGTCCCACTTCTTGTCCTTCGCGATCTTGGCCGTGACGTTCTTGCCCACCGAGTCCATGAACCGGTACAGATCACGCTCGAAGTCGGCGACGCGCTCCTTCGGAACGTCGTCGATAAAGCCGTTGGTGGCCGCGAAGATGATCACGACCTCCTTTTCGAGCGACAGCGGCTGGTACTGCGGCTGCTTCATGATCTCGGTGACTTTCTCGCCTCGTCGGAGCTGCTGCTGCGTCGCCTTGTCGAGGTCCGAGCCGAACTGCGCGAACGCCGCGAGCTCGCGGTATTGCGCGAGCTCGAGCTTGAGGCTCCGGACGACCGCCTTCATGGCCTTCGTCTGCGCGTCGCCGCCCACGCGCGAGACCGAGAGACCGATGTTCATCGCGGGCCGCTGCCCCTGGTTGAAGAGGTCGGTCTCGAGATAGATCTGGCCGTCGGTGATCGAGATGACGTTCGTCGGGATGTACGCGGAGATGTCGTTGGCCTGCGTTTCGATGATCGGGAGCGCGGTGAGCGACCCGCCGCCGTTCTCCTTGTTGAGGCGAGCGGCGCGCTCGAGCAGCCGCGAGTGCAGGTAGAAGACGTCGCCGGGGTACGCCTCGCGGCCGGGCGGGCGACGGGTGAGGAGCGAGACCTGCCGGTAGGCCCAGGCGTGCTTGGTCAGGTCGTCGTAGACGATGAGCGCGTCCTTTCCGCTGTCGCGGAAGAATTCGCCCATCGCGCACGCGGCGAAGGGGGCTAGGTACTGGACCGTCGCTGGGTCCGAGGCGCCAGCGATGACGACGATGGTGTGCTCCATCGCGCCCGCCTCTTCGAGGGTCGCGACGATCTTCGCGACGGACGATTCCTTCTGGCCGATCGCGACGTAGATGCAGGTGAGGTCCTTGCCCTTCTGATTGATGATCGTGTCGATCGCGATGGCCGTCTTGCCGGTCTGCCGGTCGCCGATGATCAACTCGCGCTGCCCACGGCCGATGGCCGTGATCGCGTCGATGACCTTGATGCCGGTCTGGACCGGCGTGTCGACGTTCTGCCGCGTGATGACGCCCGGCGCCACGACGTCGACCGGGCGCGCCTCTTTCGTGTTGATCGGACCCTTCCCGTCGAGCGGCCGCCCGAGCGGGTCCACGACGCGACCGACGAGCGCATCGCCGACCGGGGTCTCGACGATCCGCCCGGTGGTGCGGACCTCGCCGCCCTCGGTGATGCCGGTGTAGTCGCCCAGGATAATCGCGCTCACCGTGTCTTCCTCGAGGTTGAAGGCGAGGCCAAACACGTCGTTGCCGAAATCGAGCAGCTCGGAGGCCATGCAGTTCGCGAGGCCGTACACGCGGGCAATCCCGTCCCCGATCTCGACCACGGTGCCGACGTCGACCGACTCGGCTCCCCCTTCGAAGCCTTTGATCTTCGCCTTGATGATGTCGGTGATCTCCGACGAGGTCGTGGCCATGGTGATCCCCTCCTATGAGGCGAGCTGTCGCCCGAGTGCGATGAGCTTGGCGTGTACGGATGAGTCGATCAGGTGGTCGCCGATCTGCACCTTCGCGCCCCCTATGAGCGTCGGGTCGACGGCAAACGTCGCGCGCAACCTCCTGCCGGACTCGCGCTCGAGACGGCGCACCAGCTCGCGCTGGTCGGACTCGCCGAGCGGGACGGCTGTCGTAATGCGCGCCTTCGCGATCCCCTCACGCCGGTCGACGAGGTCGCCGAATGCGAGGGCGATCTGCGGCACGAGCGCGATCCGATCGCTCTCGAGCAGAAGGACCATGAGCGATCCGAGGGCGGCCGGCTCTCCCGCGACCGCGGCGCTCAGTGCGGCGAGGCGCTGCTTCGTCGGAACGGACGG
>VBGU01000126.1 GCA_005881085.1 Chloroflexota bacterium
CAACTCCGCGAGCAAGGCGGCGAGCAACACCAAGAACACCAAAGGAACGGGCTCGCACAGCGCGGCCGGCGGATCGGCGAGCGGCACGAACTCCGCGAGCAAGGCGGCGAGCAAATCGGGCACCGGCACTGGTTCGCAGACCGTGTCGACCGGTGGAACCATTCACGAGGGCGACACCACCGCGATTACCGCAGCGATCGGCACCGGTATGAGCGCCAGTGGGGAGCTCGGCCTGACGATCACGGCCGCTCATAACCTCCTTGTCTCCGGCACCCTCAACAACGAGCAGTTCAATGCCCTGAACGCAGCTCTAACAACTGCCAACACTTTCCAGGGACAGCTCCAGGCGCTGATCAACGAGGCGAATAAGGCGCTTGAGAAGCTGAACGCCGCACTTCACTCCGGCACCGAAGCTGAGATCGAGGCGGCAGTCGCCGCGGCAGAGAAAGCGGCCGCCAACCTCAGCGCGAAGGCCGCTGCCGAGGTTGGGGCGAACGCTGCGCTCGAGACGGCGATCCAGGTCAGCACTCCTGGTGCGTCACAGCCCCAGACTCCGCCGGCGCAGACGGTGCCAACCACCACTACCACCACCACCGTGATTCCCGCAGGCCCGATCACGTGGGCTCCAGGGTTCGGTCCGAATGGGGTCGTGGCATCTGTGCAGACGGCACCCACGAGCGGTAGCACGAGCACCGCGGCGAACAACAACACCGCCGTGGCAGGAGTTCAGACGGTTCCGCAAACCGGAGTACGAAGCGGCTCCGCGGTCGCGGGCGTTCAGAACCTTCCTTCCACGAACACGGGCGACACAAGCGGCCTTCTCGGACTTGGCGCGGCATTGATGGCGCTAGGTGCGTTCCTCGTCCGCCAGCCGACTAAGTCACGGAAGTAGCCAACATCTCGCACTCGACGAGGAGGGCTCCCAAACCGGGAGCCCTCTTTTCATGGTCGAGGCACAGCGCGTGCACCCGTCGGTCGGTCGGAGAGTGAGCGAGTGGCACAAGTAGCCGCGCCGATCCGGGAGAGCTGGGACCTTGGGGCGGGCCACGAGATCGACCGGTCGCTGGTCGTGATCGGGTCGATCGGTGGTGGCTCGCGCTACGAGGTCTTCCGCGCGTGGGACCGCGAGCTTTTCTGCCAGGTCGCGGTGAAGGTCATGCGGCCCCACCGGGTGCACGAGGATCGCGTGATGGATGGGTTCGAGCGTGAGGTCGGGATCGCATCACGTCTCCAGCATCCGAACCTCGTTCGGCTCCTGAGATGGACAGCTGCGCCACCTCGGCCATACATGGTCCTCGAGTTCGTCACCGCGCAGACCGTCGCCGCCCATCTCGAGAGCATCGGCGAGGTCAGCATCCCGGAAGCTTGCCTTCTCGGGATCCGGATGCTTTCCGCGCTCCACTACATGCACTCCAACCACGTTCTGCATCTCGACGTGAAACCCGACAACGTCACGATGGGAGACCCGCCCCGGCTCCTCGATTTCTCCCTCGCGCAGCCGTTCTCCGGCCCAGTGAAGCTCCGACACACGATGGGCACGGCGGCGTACATGCCACCCGAGCAGTTCATGCACGGAGAAGTCACGCCGCAGAGCGACCTATTCGGTCTTGGCGCGACGCTCTACGAGGCACTGAGCGGGATGCGCCCGTTCCCTGACGGCGAAGAGGACGCGATCGACAAGGCGCAGATCTACCCACAACTCGTCGAGGATCCTCAGCCGCTTCACGAGATCATCGATCTACCTCAGTTGCTCGAACGTGTCGTCATGACATGCCTCGCACGCGATCCCGCCCGGCGGCCGGGCTCCGCGCGCGAGATGGCGGTCGCACTTCAGACGGTCCTGGAATCGCTCGGGACCGAGGAGCTCTACGCGTGGCCGAAAGGGCTCAAGATCCGCAAGTGACGATTCCTACGCGGGACGTTC
>VBGU01000127.1 GCA_005881085.1 Chloroflexota bacterium
CACCTGGGAACAACGGCGATGTGAAGATCCACGAGGGTGCCGGCGAGAGCAGCCCCGAACAGGCCAACGACCCGCACGTTTGCACGTTCCACATCCACGGCTTCAACTTCGATGGCGCGGCAAGCGGGACCTGGCGCATCGAAGGCTGGCCGCCCACCGGCGGGGGCACGTACAACGCAACATGGGGTCCCGCCGACGCGAAGGGCGAATGGCGCGACCCGAAGGCGGGGGCAATGTCGCTTCCGCCGGGCCACTACAAGCTGTTCGTCTGGCAGAAACTGCCGAATGATCCACCTGGCGGACCGAAGCAGAAGGTCTTC
>VBGU01000128.1 GCA_005881085.1 Chloroflexota bacterium
CTCAACACCGCGATCGGCTCGGGAACCCAAAGCCAGATCAACGCGGCGGTCAACGCTGCGATCGAAGCGATCGCGAACCTCAATGCCAAGGCCGGGATGGCAGCCTCGGCGAACGGCGGCCTCGCAGCCGCGATCACCGCCAACACATCTCCGGCGGCGCAGGCTCAAGCTGAGCTCGCCAACGCCATCGCCACGGCGAACGGTGTCAGTACCACGCTGGCCGGAACGATCGTCACGGCACAAGGGCTCAATGCTTCCGGTCAGCTAAGCGGAGCGGGACAGGTGGCTCTCGTGGCTGCGCTGGCCGCCCAGACCAACCTCGCGAACATGCTGACCGCGGCCCAGAACGCGCTGGGGGCGCTCATCGCGGCGATCAATTCGAACGTGGGCGTCACTGGTGCCGTCGCTACGGCCACGCAGGCCCAACTGAATCTGAGTACCGCCGTCAGCGGCGCGTTGAAGGCGAACGCGAACCTGAGCGCGGCGATCGGCACGACCACGACCACGCCTACGCCTACAACCACAACCGGCACGACGACGGCCGGGACGACCGGTAGCTCAGCGGTGGCTGGATTTGAGACGAGCCCACAAGTCTCGGCGGGTTCAGAGACCGGGACCCAGGGCGCCACGACTCAAACACAGGGCCAGACCGTGGCGGGAGTACAGAACCTGCCATCCACGAGCAGTTCGCAAGACACGAGCCCTCTCGTGCTCCTCGGCGCCGCGCTGATGGCTGTCGGCGGCGCTCTCCTTCGCCGTCCGAAGGAGCAGCCAGCCGTGTAGACGCAAATCAGGCGACGTTCGTACGACGGAGGGAGTCCCGCCAGGGGCTCCCTCCCGTGTTTTGTCGAGTTTGCGACCTTCGCTCACGTCGCGGACGCATCGGGCTCGATACTTCTGGGGAGAGGGGGCCACCTGGTCTCAGAAACGCCGACCGCGACACAGCATCAGGAGCGCCGTCTCGTGACGGTGCTCTTCGCCGACTTCGTGGGGTTCACGTCGCTTGCCGAGGATCTGGATCCGGAAGAGCTCCAGATGCTCGTCTCCGGCATCTTCGAGGACCTCGCCGAGGAAGCTCTGCGGTACGACGGCACGATCGAGAAGTTCATCGGCGACGCGATCTTCGTGATCTTCGGAGCGCCGATCGCGCACGAAGACGACCCGCAGCGCGCGCTCCGCTGCGCGATCGGGATGCAAAAGCTCTTCGCCGAGCACTCGGCGCGGGTGAAGGCGCAGCTGGGCATCGAGCTCGGACTGCGCATCGGCATCCACAGCGGAATGGTCGTCGCGGGAGCGGTCCGCGCTCCGGCCGAGTACGGGGTCATGGGTGACACGGTGAACACCGCTTCACGGCTGCAGCAGGCCGCGGCGCCGGGAGAGATCTACGTCACGCAAGCGACCTTCCGTCTCACCAATCGGGAGTTCAGCTTCCGCGAGGTCGGACCGATCGAGATGAAGGGAAAGGACCGGCCGATCCTGGCCTACGCCCTCACCGGCGAGCGCACCACGCCGCGAACCTCGATCGACATCCAGGCCCCGCTCGTCGGGCGATGGATGGAGCTCTCCCGTCTCGACCTCGCGTTCCAGTCCGCGCGCGTGGGTCGCACCGAGGTGGTGCTCATCGCGGGCGAGCCGGGCATCGGCAAGAGCCGCCTCCTCACCGAGTTCATCGGCCTGGCGACGTCGGCCGAGGACGGCGTGCGGAGCGACGCGCCACGGGTCCTGCGGTGGACCTTCTCGCGCGTGAACCAGCGCAGCTACGCGGGATTCATCGAGCCGTTGCTCGTGGAGCTCCGCATCGATCCGAACGACGTCGACGCCACCGCGAAGCTTCCGGAGAAGCTGCGCACTCTTGGTTTCGCGAGCCCCGAGCTGGTCGTACCGACGCTCGCGCAGTTCTTCCACCTGCAGGGATCCATCGAACCACCGAGCGACTCCGACGAGTGGAGGCGCTCGATGTTCATCAGCGTGTACGACGTCATCGCTTCCCTCGCGCGCGAGCGCCCGCTCATCTACGTCCTGGAGGATCTGCACTTCGCCGATTCCGCGTCACTCGAGCTCCTCTGGTTCGTCGCCTCGCGTGCCTCGCGCGTGCCGATCCTCCTGCTGCTGGCGCAGCGCGCCGGGCCGGGGTCGCCCGAACCGCGGCCGGTGCGCACGAACTTCAGCCAGCTCGTCCTCGAGCCGCTCTCGGACGAGGAGGCCGCACGCATCATCGACGCGACGTTCGACTGGATGCCGGACGAGCTGCGAGACAAGATCGTCGCGCGTGCCGGCGGCAACCCGTTCTTCATCGAGGAGTCCATCCGCTCGCTCGTGGATTCGGGCGCGGTCGCGAAGGACGACAAGGGCGAATGGCAGCTGCGCGAGCGGCCGGCGGCGCTCGAGGTGCCGGCGACGCTTCATGGTGTCGTCGCGGCTCGCATCGACCGGCTGCCGCCTTCGGCGAGGGAGACCATCCAGCTCGCGTCGGTGATCGGACAACGCTTCGGCGACCGCGTTCTCCGCGAGGCCGGCGGCCCGCGGATCGCCGATTCGGTCGACGAGCTCATCGCGGCGGACCTCGTACTCGAGGCCGCCCCGGGCGAGCGGCGCGAGGGCCGGTACCGCTTCAAGCACGCCGTCGTGCAGGAGGTCGCGTACAACACCCTCCTCGTCCGGCGCCGCGTTGAGCTGCACCGCCGCGTCGCGGTCGCGTACGAGACCGTGCTCGGCGACGGCGTGAAGGACTTCCTGTCCGCACTCGCTCACCACTACCTGCTTGGGGAAGTCCCGGAGAAGGCCGCCGAGTATTCGTGGAAGGCGGCGGAACAAGCGACGGCGATCCACGCAAACGTCGAGGCGGTCCGCCTCGCCGAGCAGGCGCTCGAGCTCTACGAAAAGCTTGGGCGGACCGACGACGCGGTGAAGGCCCTGTATCTCATCGCGCGCGTTCGCCGCTACCGAGGCGAGAACGATGCGGCCCTCTCCGCGTATGAGCGTGCGCTGTCGATGCTCGAAGCGCGTGATCCGAACAGCGACGAGGTCGCGACGGTCATCGCGCACATGGCCGAGCTCTGCACGAGGTGGGACGCGAAGTATCCCGACCTCGAGGGACTGATCGCGCGCGGCCTCGCGATCGTTGACGGCAAACGGAACCGCGTGAGGGTCCTGCTGCTTGCCGCGCGATCGTTCATGTCGCGGCGGGGACCGAAGTCGACCGACGAGGACTGGGAGGCGTCTCTCGCGACCGCGAAGGAGGCGCTCGCGATCGCCGAAGAGCTCGGCTTGCTGCGCGAGGTCTCGCTCTGCCTGGATGCGCTCGGCTACGCGTACCGCGAGCTCGGCAACTTCCGGGAGGCCTACGCGCAGAACAAGCGTCGTCTCCCGATCGCCCAATCTCTGCAGGACAGCGACGAGCTCATCGACGCACACACGATGATCGCTCTCTCGGCACTCGTGCTCGGCAACTTCGCCGAAGCGATCGAGCACGCGTCGACCGCGCGGTCGCTCGCGATCGAGACGGAAAAACCGCGGCTCGGGTGGCATGCGCTCCACACCGAGGCCCTCGCACACCTCTTGTCAGGCGATTTCGTCGGCGCCATCGCGGCCGCGGCACGGCGCGAGAGCATGCACGCGAGCACGAGATGGCAGATGACGCTCGTCGTCGCGAGCGCCGCGGCTGCCGCGATCAGCTCGCCGGAAGAAAAGACCTATCGCGAGCAGCTCGTCGAAGCTGAGGCCACACCGATGGAGATCGCCGCATGCGACTTCTTGACCGCGGTGTACGGCGTACGCGAGAGCGAATCCAGCTATCACGCCCTCCGGAGCGCCGGCTATCCGAAGGGCCTCGTCGATCTCGCGCTGATCGGTCCGCTCGCCGTGCTCGCGGCGGCGCGCTGGCGCATCGACGATCAGCCGTTCTTCGACCGGATCGCGGCCATTACCGAGCGCACCGGCCACGCGCGAGGCCGGGCGCTGCTCACGCAAGCCGAGGGAGTCCGCGCGATGCAGCACGGCGAGCTCGCGAAGGCCGAGAAGCTCATCTTCGATGCGGTGCAAGCGTTCGGGACGCTGCGGCTCGACTACGAGCGGGCGGTCGCGCTCGCCGATCACGCGCGCGTGCTCGCAGCGCTCGGGCGCGCCGATCACGCGCAACAGCTCGAGGAAGCGCGCGCGATCGCCGAACGTCTCGGAGCGGTCGCACTTCGCACGGCGGTGGAGCAGGTGGCGGTCGCGACCTAACAACGGAACCCATACTCGGCGCATCGAAACGCGCTCGTTATCGCGTCGGCTCCCCATCGATCTCTTCGCCGTCGTCGGACTCTTCGCTCTGCAAGCGTGGGCGATCGCCCCACTCTTCACGGGCGAGTTCACCCAATTCCGCGGCAGCATCGAGGCGACCTTCATCGCGAACGCGCGCTTTATCGCGGACCGTTTCCCCGATCTCTCCTGGTACCCGTACTGGTATCTCGGTTTCCCCTTCGAGCTCTTCTACACACCGCTCCTGCCAGCGCTCGTGGCGGTGCTCGGAAAGATCAGCGGCGACATCCCGCAGGCCTATCGGATCGTCGCGGCGACGGGCTACGCCCTGGGGCTGCCCGCGCTGTACCTCGCGGCGCGTGAGCTGACCGGCTCGCGCCGCGCGGCGCTGCTTTCTGCGGGAGCGTTTCTTCTCCTTCCTTCGCTCACCTATGTCTTTTCGCCCATCCGCAGCGACGGCTCTGGTCTCTCGGGAACGCTCGTCCCGCCGCCTTGGCGTCTGGTGGCTCTCGTCGAATACGGCGAGGGTCCGCACGTGCTCTCGCTCTCGCTCGCGCTGCTCGGCGTGGCCGCGACGCTGCGCTACCTTCGCGCACCTTCGGCTTTTCGACTCACGGTCGCGGTCGTAACGCTCGTGGCCGTCGCTTTCACGAATCTCATCGGAGCACTGGGCGTCGCCATATTCATCTTCGGGATAGGCATCGCCAACGGGCCGGCGGCGAGCTTCACGCGCAAGTGGCCCAGCTGGGCTGGTACAGCCTCGGCTTCATGCGCGCGTTCTCTCAGCCGGGCGGCGGCGACACCGCATCCTTCTATCTCGCGCTCCCGCTGGTGGCGCTCGTCGCGGTCATTGCGGTCGCAGCGTTGCCGCTCAAACGGTTACCTCCCGGCATGGACGTCGTGGTGCTGTGGCTCCTCGTTCTCGGCGCGATCCTGGTCCCCAAGCAGGTCTTCGGCATCGGCATCGCGCCGCAGCC
>VBGU01000129.1 GCA_005881085.1 Chloroflexota bacterium
TCCGTTCGGCCCAACCATCGGTGAACCATCGCTCCGTCGAGGGCTGCGTCCCGCCGAGGATGCGGGTGAGCACGTCGATCCACCGCGCCATATGCCAGACCGTTTCGCGAACGTTGTTCCCGCGGTCGTCGGCGCGCCACTCGAGGGCGTCCTCCTCGAGATCTTTGAGCCGCTCGCGAACGCGAGTGCCAACGTCCTCGAACCATTTCGCCATGAGCAGAGTGTCGCGCATGACCCGAGTCTAGGGACGATACGGACGCCGGATCGCCATCCACCGCGCCGGCTCGGCGAGGGGCACGAAGCCGTACCGCGCGTAAAGGCCATGCGCGTCGCGCGTCGCGAGCAGGACGTTGCGCAGACCCTGCAGATCGGGGTGGGACATGACCGCGTCCATCATCTGCTTCGCGACACCGTTTCCGCGATGCTCGGTGAGCACGAAGACGTCGCAGAGCCAAGCGAACGTCGCTCTATCGGTCACGACACGCGCGAAGGCCACTTGCGGCCCGCCGCGATCGGGGTCGCCGGCGAACGCGGAAAAGCAGATCGATCCGTCGATCGCGCGCTCTACGACGTCGCGCGGGACCCCCGCCGACCAGTACGCCTCGTCGTGAAGGAAACGCCATACGAGATCGCGGTCGATGTGTCGCGCATCGCTCGAAACGACGTATTGGCCCACGCGCGCCGAGTCTAGACTCGAGCGGGCGTGATCCTGCTGCTCGTCCAGAGCGCACTCTTCCTCGTGGTCGTCGGGCTCCTCGTCGGAGCGCTCCTCGTCGACCGCTCAGGTGTGCACGGCCGTGACTATCTCGTCTTCGAGCAGCGTGCCGTCCGATCACAGCAGCTCACGGTCGCCGCGTTCGTCCTCGTCATCATCGAGTTCCTCGTCGGGACGCCGCTGCTCGGGGCGGTCCTCGCGATCATCGCGATCCTTTGGACGCTCTGGTGGCTTCCCGCCGAGCACCGGCGATTCGACGTCGCCGTCCAGTCGATCTTCGACGCGCGGCCGGAGGCGGTTGCCGCGGTCATGTTCGACATTTCCGAGCAGCCGCGGTGGATGGACTCGATCGTCCGCACGACGCTCGAGACGCCTGGCCTCCTGCGGAAAGGGAGCGTCATCCGCCAGACGCTGCGTGTCTCGGGTCAAGATCTCATCGCGAAGCTCGTCGTGGTCGAGCTCGTTCCGTACGAGCGCCTCTTGCTTCAGGTCGTCGTCCGGCACGCGGAACTTTTCGATCACTTCGAGGTGCAGCCGCACCCGCGCGGGTCGCTCGTGACGTATTCGGGACGGCACCAGCTCTCGCGCTTGAACGCGGTCCTCACTGGGTGGCGGCTCCCTTCACTTCGCCGGAGCTTCGCGGCCAGGCGGACGGCCAACCTCGAGCGGCTGCGCACGATCGTCCACCCGGCACCTCTCGCGCGCCGCGCATAAAAGGAACAGCCCGCGGGTCTCCCCGCGGGCTGTTCGTGTATGTCGATCCGAAGGTTAGTTGCGGCTCTTGCCCTTGCCCTTGCCGGAGTCGCTCGACTTCGCCTTGGACTTGTTCGCCTTGTCCTTGGCCGTAGCCTTCGCTTCCTCACGGTCGGCCTTGGCCGTCACTCGGTCCGCCTTGGCCGTCTCGAGATCCTTCTTGACCTTCGTGTCGTCGGTCGTGGCGTTCGACTCAGCCGCCGCGGCCATGTCCGTGACCGCCTTGCGGGCTTCGTCGACGACACCCTGCATGTCCGAGATCGCGGTGTCGACAATGTCCTTGTACTTCGAGTCAAGACCGCTCGTGTCGAACGTCCGCGCGCCGTCGGTCGAGTCCGCCGGGGCCGTCGCGTCGCTCGGCGCGGTCGTGCTCGTGTTGTTCGTCGTGCTCGTCGGGGTGACCGTGGTGTCGTCACCCTCGTCCTTGCAGGCGGTGCCCAGGTCGACAGCGGCCTGAATGTCCTCGTGGGCCTTCGTCGAGATGTCCTTGAGCTCCTGCTTCGCGCTCGCGACTGCGTCACGAGCGTCGACAGTTAGAACGGCGCTCGCCTTGTGCGCCTCGTGCTGGAGCTGGCGCGCGTCGCGCGCGAGGTCCTTGAGGTCGCCGCTGAACGCCTTCCACGCCGTGTGGAGAAGGTGGACCGCGTCATTGCGGGCGTGCGCCGCCGCGCTGCAGTCCTGCGTTTCGTCGCCGAGCGGCGCGGCATTCGCGCTGCCCGCGAAGGTCGTTGCGCCTAGAGAGAGGATGAGTGCGCCGACTGCCATCCCACGAGCAGTGCGGTTCGCGATTCTGGTGCCGAACATGTGCACCTCCTTGTGCTCACGTCCTAACGGGGTCTCCGGCTCGCGGTTAGCCCCGATCGGGTAGGGGGTACGGCCGTACTCCCCTGAATGGGGTACTTGCCTTATGTATCGGTACGCGCTGCGCGGGTCCGACTCGCTCGTCCGTCCGGGCGCCTGCGGTCGCCCTCCCGCCCTCGCTCATCGATAGACTTCGCGCCCAAATGGAGAAGCGCCCCGTCGATCTCGGCACTCGGGATAGCGCGGTTGTGTTCGCGGTGCTGCTTCTCGGCATCTTCGCGATAAGCGCGTCGGTCCTGATCGTGGTCCTCGTTGTGAGCGGAGCGAGCCCGGTTCGATAGCTCGCGGACCGGCGCGCCTAAACTCCGCGCCGTGCGTTTCGGCGTGATGCTGCCTTCGTACCTCCGGCCGAGCCGCGAGACGGTGCTCGGGGTCGCGCAAAACGCGGAGCGCCTCGGGTTCGACTCGGTATGGACGAACTCGCACACAGTCGTGCCGGCCTCGTTCAAGCCGCGCTATCCGTACGCCGAGGATGGCGTGCCGTCATGGAACGCGATGACCGCATGGGCCGACGCCATGGTCACGCTCGGATTCGTCGCGGCGGCGACAGAGCGGGTGCGGCTCGGCGTCGCGGTAGTGCCGCTGATCATCACCGACCCCATCACTCTCGCGAAGCAGTCCGCGACCGTCGACCTTCTTTCCAACGGACGCCTCGAGCTCGGTCTCGGCGCGGGCTGGCTTCTAGAGGAGGGTGAGGCGCTCGGACATCCCACGGACCACCGCCAGGCCCGTCTCGAGGAGACGATCGAGGTGCTGAGACTCGCCTGGACCCGACCCACGTTCTCGTACGACGGCCGCTTTGTGAAGATTCCCGAAGTCGGCGTGCATCCCCAGCCACCCCAGGGCGAGCGGCTGCCGCTCTGGATCGGCGGGCAGGGCGACGCCGCCGTGCGGATCGCCGCCGAGCATGGCGCTGGTCTCTTCATCTGGCTGCAGACCCCGGAGCGGGTCGCCGAATACGGACGCGCACTGCGCGCGCTCCGCCCTGGCGCCCCGCTCGCGGCATGTGTCTGGACCTCTCAGGAGGAGCGCCTCTGGGCTGGCCAGGTCCGCGCGATGGAAAAGGCGGGCGTCGACCTGATGGTCATCGGCCGTCGCTACGACGATCGGCAGGTCAGCGAGATCGAGCGTTTTGCGAGCGAGTTCCTTTAGACGCGCTCGATGACCGCCGCGATCCCCTGGCCTCCGCCGATGCAGAGCGACGCGAGCCCGTAGCGCTTCTCTCGCTTGCGCAGCTCGTACGCGAGCGTAAGCGCGAGCCGTGCGCCCGATGCGCCGAGGGGGTGCCCGAGCGCGATCGCGCCGCCGTTCACGTTCGTTTTCTCGCGATCGAGGCCGAGGTCCTTCTCCACCGCGAGGTACTGCGTCGCGAAGGCCTCGTTGATCTCGACGAGGTCCATGTCCTGGACCTTCAGGCCGGCGCGCTGGAGCGCCTGGCGCGATGACGGTGCCGGACCGATGCCCATGATGTCGGGATCCACGCCGCACACGCCTCCGGACACGAAGCGTGCGATCGGCGTGAGCCCTGCCTTCTTGGCGGCGTCGGCCGACGCGACGACGACCGCCGCGGCGCCGTCGTTGATGCCCGACGCGTTGCCAGCGGTGACCGTTCCGTTCTTCTCGAATCGCGCGACGAGCTTGTTCAAGATCTCGAGCGTGGTGTCGGGGCGGATGTGCTCGTCCTTGTCGACGACCACGTCGCCCTTCTTCGTCTTCACCGTGACCGGCACGATCTCCTCGCTGAAGCGGCACGACTCGCGTGCTTTCGCGGCGAGCATGTGACTTCGATACGCGTACTCGTCCGCCGCCTCACGGGTGATGCCGTATTTCCGTCCGAGGTTCTCTGCCGTGTTCGCCATGCCGAGCCCGTTGTACGAGTCGACGAGCGCGACCCAGAGGTAGTCCTCGAGCTTCTGCTCGCCGAGCGGCAGACCCCAGCGCGCGCCGCGGATCTGGTGCGGCGCCATCGACATGTTCTCCGCCCCGCCCGCGAGGACGAACTCGGCCTGGCCCAGCTGGATCTCCTGTGCCGCGAGGATGATCGCCTGCAGGCCCGAGCCGCAGAGCCGGTTCACGGTCAGCGCCGGCGCTTCCTTCGGTATGCCCGACTTCAGGCCGATGTGGCGCGCGAAATAGACGGCGTCGCCCGACGTCTGGAGGACGTTGCCGAAGATGACCTGATCGATCTGCTTGGGGTCGACCTTGGATTTCTCGAGCGCGCCCTTCGCGGCGATGATGCCGAGGTCGGTCGCCGAGGTGTCGCGCAGCGCGCCGCCGTACGTCCCAAAGGCCGTGCGCGCGCCGTCGATGATGACGATGTCTTTCATTGGATGCTCCCGATACGGCGCTCGCGCCGCTCGCATCCATTGTCCCACCAGGTGTGCCGGGCGGCGGCCTTCGACCGCCGCCCGGCTCTGTCCTTATTGGAGCGTTACGTCGTCGTAGAGCGTGTAGGTGGGATCGGTCGCGTAGTTGTCGTCGTGGTCGATCAGCGTGAGGGTGTAGGAGTGCGACGCAACGAGCGTCGTCGACCTGCTGCTCCACGCGCCCGTATTGCTGCAGGTCCTCGCAAGCATCGTCGTCGTCGTGCCGGCGGTGTTGTCGCGAAGCGTGGCCGTGGCCCAGTCGTAGGTCACGGTGTCGGTGCAGACGACGCGGTACCAGAACGTGAGCGTGCCGCCGGCCGCGGGCGCGTTAAAGGTCTGAGTGACCGAGCTGTCGCCGTTGAACGGCGACGTGCTTCCGACCCTCGCGGCGGCCGTGCCGGTGTGTGTGGTCGTCGAGGTCGCTGCGCTACCGCTCACTGTCCACCCCGCGAGTCCGCTTTCGAACCCACCGTTCGTGATTCCGGACGGAGGCGGCGGTGGCGCCGCGCCGATGGTCACGTCGTCGTAGAGGGTGTACGTCGGGTCGGTCGCGTAGTTGTCGTCGTGGTCGATGAGCGTGAGCGTGTACGAGTGCGACCCGGTGAGCGAAGTCGACGCGCTGTTCCACGCGCCTGAGTTCGTGCAGGTCCTCGCGAGCATGGTCGCCGTCGTACCGGCGGTGTTGTCGCGGAGCGTCGCGGTGGCCCAGTCGTAGGTCACCGAATCGGTGCAGACCACCCGGTAGAAGAACGACAGAGTCCCGCCGGCTGACGGTGCCGCGAAGGTTTGGGCCACGGAGCTGTCGCCGTTGAACGGTGAGCTGCTGCCGACCATCGCAGACGCGAGACCACCGTGGGCGGTCGACGAAGTGCCCGTGCTCCCGACCGTTGTCCAACCGGTGAGGCTGTTCTCGAAGTCGCCGTTCGTGATGCCACTCGGTGGGGGCGCGGTGACTGTGAGGCTCACCGACGTGCTGTGGGTCGCGG
>VBGU01000404.1:0-552 GCA_005881085.1 Chloroflexota bacterium
TCTTCTTCGATGCGCTCGCGGCGACGTAGTCGTCGATCGTCTTCTGGCCCGGCGCTGGGATGCGGAGGTACCCGGGCAGGTTCTCCCACGAGATCGCGTGGTCGGTATTGCCCTGGATGTTCGCGTGCCCGCGTTCGGCGTTCATGCCACCACCGGGTCGACCCATGTTGCCCAGGAGCAGCTGCAGGACGGCGCCCGACCGGATGAGCTGTCCGCCGGTGGTGTGGTGAGTGAGGCCCACGGCGTAGACGATGGTCATCACCTTGTCCGGCTTGCCCATCTCGCCCACGATCTTCGCGACCGCCATGAACTGATCGACCGGGATGCCCGTGATGCTCGAGACCATCTCGGGCGTGTATCGCGAATAGTGGGTCTTCAGCAGCTGGAACACGGATCGCGGGTTCGCGAGCGTCATGTCGCGCTTGGCCTTCGCCTGCGTCGTGCCGGCGGGACCGGGGAGAGGGTCGCCTTCCGTCTCGTAGCCCCAGGTCGACGTGCTGTACGACCGGGTCGCCTTGTCGTACCCCGAGAACAGCCCGTCGGTGAACGCGA
>VBGU01000404.1:592-3021 GCA_005881085.1 Chloroflexota bacterium
GCCGAAGTACGCGACATCGGTCCCGGTGCGCATGCGCAGGTACATATCGGAGACCGCCGACGTGCGCGTGAAGCGCGGATCGGCGTGGATCAGCTTCGCTCCGCCGCCCGAGCCTGGGCCCTTGGTCGGGTCGAGCTTCGCCTTCACGAACCACTGGAAGCCGACCGGGTGCGCCTCCGCGGGATTCGCGCCGTTGATGAGAATGACGTCGGCGTTCTTTATGTCACGCCAGTGGTTCGTCATCGCTCCTCGTCCGAATGTGGCGGCCAAACTGGTCACCGTTGGGCCGTGTCAGACCCGGGCTTGCTGTTCTATGTACACGACGCCGAGCGTGCGCATCACCTTCGCGGCGAAGTAACCCTCTTCGCTCGAGAAAGCGGCGCCGCCGGCGAAGGCGACCCCCTCGGTGCGATTCACGATGTTGCCGTTCGCGTCCTGCGCGACGAACGTGTTGTCGCGGGACGCTTTGATGTTCTGGGCAAGCTTGTCGAGCATGAAGTCCCAGCTCTTCGTTTCCCAGGTGGTACCGCCCGGCGCGCGGTACATCGGCGCTGCGACCCGCCGCGCGGTGGTTGCGAGCTGCATCGCGGTCGCCCCCTTTGGTTGATCGGGCTATCCGGGTCGCCCTCTATCTGCAGGAGCTGTGTTGTTCCGCCCGACTCCCTCGTGTACGCGATAAGCCCGCAGCCGACTGCGCAGTACGGGCAGACGGAGTGGACTTCCTTGGCGCCCGCTATGCGCAGATCGAGCGCCCGCTTTTTTGCGGCGGCAAGGTCAAAGCCGAGCGGATTCGCAAGGGGAACGAGCGCCATCCCGGCGGTGCCGGCGGCTCCGAGCTTCAGGAACTCACGACGAGTGATTTCCGTCATCGGATCGGATACCCGTTCTACTCCGGCAATCCCCGACGCGCAACCAACGGCGCTAACGTTCTCGCCTGATGAACGAGTTCTTCGAGTCGCTGGGCAAGCGCTGGACGAAGGCTGCGGAACGGCGCGGCGTGAAGATCGAGCAGCCTGCGCTCGACCCGAAGATTGCGGAGGAACTGCTCGAGCTCGCGCGAGTCGTGTCGCACACGAAGGAGCGACGCTTTGCGCCCCTTGCCACGTACACGGCCGGCATGGCAGCGGAACGTTTGCGGGAAGCGAAACCCGAGGATGCGGCGGCGGTTGCGGCGTACATCCGGGAAGTGCGCGAGGAGCTGGAGCGCGGGGCGCCGGGCTAACCGTCACGCACGCAGCGGGTCCTGTCCCGGCTCCGGGGCTCGCTCGCTCAGCGCACCCTCCCCGGCAGGCCGCGACCGCGGCGCGGTCGCGGAGCCGGGTCCCCGGGGCACCCGCGCTTCGCGAGCAAGCCCCTGCGCCGTGCCACCCGCTGCGCTGTGACCGATCTAGCCCAACGCCTCGCGCATCGCAGCTCCGGCGTCGTCGAATGCTTCGGCAGCCTCGGGCAGCACCCCTGGAAAGCTCATGAAGCCATGGAACATGCCCGGGTAGCGCTTGTAGCGAGCGGCGATCCCGAGTTTGCTCAAGCGCTCGGCGTAAGCCTCGCCGTCATCGCGGAGAGGGTCGCACTCGGCCGTGATCACGAACGCGGGCGGCATTCCGTGCAGATCCGCCCGAAGAACCGAGGCATAGGGATGGTCTCGCTCCGCGTCGCTTGCGATGTAGTGGGAGCCGTACCACTCCATGTCCGCGCGCGTCAGCCCATAGCCCTCGGCGAACTCATCGGTCGACCTCGCGGTCGAGCGGAGCTCGGTCACCGGCACGGTGAGCAGCTGGAACGCGATCTTCGGTCCGCCTCGCTCGCGCGCCAGGAGCGCCACCGCGGCGGCGAGGTTGCCGCCGGCGCTCGCCCCACCGACCGCGACGCGCGTCGGATCGATCCGCAGATCCGCCGCGTTGTCGGCGACCCACCGCGTCGCGGCGTACGCGTCTTCGACCGGACCTGGAAACTTCGTTTCCGGGGCGAGTCGATAACCGATCGAGATCACGACGCAGCGCGAACGATTCGTCAGCGCACGGCAGGTTCCATCCGCGCTATCGAGCGAGCCGACGACCCAGCCGCCTCCGTGGAAGTAGACGAGCGCTGCGCGGAGTGCGTCCCGGGGCCGGTAGATGCGGACGGTCAAGGGACCACCAGGCCCGGGGATCGCCCGCACCACCAGGCCCGGGGATCGCCCGCGCGGTCACGCTCCCGACCGCCTCGGGCGCGGCCTCGAGCGGCACCGGGCGGCCGCGTGCCTCGACGGGCGTCAGCGTCGGTAGCTGGGGAAGGGCGGCGATTTGATCGACGATCGCGCGTGCCTTCGGGTGAAGCTTGTCCGCCGTGATCCGGGCCACCGATTACCTCCCGATGCGTTCCGGCGACGTGTACACGTTGAAGCGATCGTCGCGAAGGAAACCGACGAGCGTCATGCCGAAGCGTTCGGC
>VBGU01000130.1 GCA_005881085.1 Chloroflexota bacterium
CGGCTTTCCACATCAGTCGTGCGAGTGCTCGTAGCCCTCGTTGGGATGCATGAGGTACGGGAACGTCGCGAGGTACCCCTCGGCGTTCGAGGTGCCGTCGGTGAGAAGCGCGGCGGCGCCGTCGGGCGTGTAGCTCGGACGGACCAGGGGGAGCGTCACGCCGGCGATCGCGCGGAGCTCGATCGCGACGACATTGTCGGCGACGCGCCGACCGTTCGGAAACCCCGCGCCATCGCCACCGAGAAGCCCGAAAGTGTTCGGGCTCGCGGACGGGGCGATCGCCATGTTGAGTCGGAGCATGTCGGCGACGTGAGGACCGGTGAAGTTTTGGAATCCGCCGACCACCCCGCGGGGAATGCCGGTGCCAAGGATCGCAATGAGGTCGTCGCGCGTGCGAGTCGCGGCAGGTGTCGTGAGCAGCGCCGCGAGGTTCGGGAACACGCCGGGGTAGAGGACTGGCAGCAGGTTCTGCAGCTCTGGATCTTGGTATTGGGCGAGGAAATCCTCGTCGCGGTATGGCTCGCGTGCGTTCCAGCCGTCCTTCTTGCCTAGCGGGATGACGACCTCGTTGATGAGCGGATTGCCGAGACGCGAAACCTGGACCCATGCGCCCGCCGTCTCGCTCGGACTGTCCTCGCGGTGCACCCGGCCGCGCTGCCGGCTCGCCGTCGCCCAGATGCCGATCACCGAACGTGGGTCCATGACATCGGTCGGCATGGCTCCATCGCGCGATAGATCGGTCCTCGGGACCTGCAGAGCGATCGAGTGGACGTTGTAGCCCTTTGTCCCGTCCTTGCCGCCCGTCGCGGGTAGCGGCAGGAGATGGAGATTGCCGAACGGGCGAAGCGCGCCGAGATCGAAGATCGATCCCAGATCGACGTAGAAGCCCTCATCGCGCTGTCCAGCGAACACCTTGCGTCCGCCTGGCAGGGTCTGGATCGCCGCGTTCGCCAGTGCCGGGTAGTCCGGTGTCGAGCGGGGTCCGATGCGCACCGGCGGCGAGACGAGATCGGTCCCGAGGACCGTCCGTGACCGGCCGTCGTCGCTCTTTGCGACGCGCGTCACCGAGTAGAGCTGTCGCATGTTCCACGACGGGCTGGTCAGCGACGTGATCGGACCGGTGTTGTAGAGGAACGTGTTCGGGTTGCCGAGGACGGTGCGGAAGCGGAACTGGTACGTCACGTCCTCGACGGCGTCGCCGTCATTGTCGATCTTGATCTCGTAGAGCACGTCGTCGCCGAACTGGAAGAAGTTTGGACCGCCGGCCGGCTCCTCGAGCGGGATGTAGTTCGCGATGATCGTCACCTTCGACGCGTCGTTCGGATCGACGAAGGCGTAGAGGTCGGTGTTGTCAGCGACCGGGTCCTTGGAGATCTCGGGCGCTTCACGATGGGACGACATCACGAGCCTCCTTCGCGATCGCGGTGAGCCGGGCGACGAGGGCCACATCGCGACGGACGACCTCGCTGTCGCCGGCCATCACGACGACCTCGCCTCTGGCCGCATCGGTCACGTACGCGACGATCGGGCCGCCGAGGTCCTGCGCCGCGTCGCGAAGCCGTTCGACCTTTTCAGTGGAGATCGCGGTCGCGGCGAGACCGATGGCAGCGGTGCCCGCCGCGGCTTTGGTGAGAAGCGCGCGCCGTTTCATGGACTTCCTCCCAGGAGTGATCTGGCCGGAAGTACGTGATCCCGCTGCTGGTTGGATTAGTGATCCAACGGAACGCAGGATTCGTAGATCGCCTCGCGAGGTGCGCATCCGGTTCTGATGCCAAATCGGGATTGCCCCATAGGAGTTACCTTCCCGGAACTCTGACGTGCAGGGGGCTCCCGAGCACGACACTTCGGGCTATGTCGCTGGTCAGACTTGCCCTCGCAGCAGCGAGCCTTGTTCTCGTCGTCATGGCCACTTGGGCTACTCCTCCGTCCGCCGGAGAGACGCTCAAGAACACCAGGGAAGTCAGCTCGCCATCCCCTTTGCCGCCCAGCGGCCCGGCTTACCAGCCCGGCCCGAACTCCGTGAGCGGGCGCGTCATCCGGCTGACGGAGGGCGGCGCGGTCCTCGATTCAGCGGGACAGGAGATCGAGGTCAGCTTCAGCAGGATCATCGACGTTTGGAGGGAGACATTCGTCGCGTCGACGGCGATCCAGGTTGGGGATGATCTGTTCGTCAACGGTACCGATGGCTCACCCTTCATGGCGGCCCACATTTCGGCAAACATCGGACGCATCGACGGGGTTATCCGCGAGATCGATGAAGTTGGCATGCTGGTTGAGGTCGAGCTCAGATGGGGCGGCACAAAGCTGCAACACCTCGACCTCTCGCCGTACATCGAGTACGGGTATGCCGGCGGCCCGAAGCTGACCCGCGCTGACCTCGTTGTCGGTCGGACCATTGGCGCCGTCATCTATAGACGGCCTGGCGGATCGCCGCGGGCGACTCGCGTCTGGTAGGGCTCATTGCCACTCGCGCGCGGCGATCTTCGCGAAGAGCGTCAAGGCATCGAGACGCTGCGCCGTTACCGAGATCACGCCGTCGACGGTCTGAAGCGTTCCACCGACGACGACCGCCGCGTCGCTATCCAGCACGCGCTTAAAGCGGCGGTACGTGGCTGGGCGAATGATGATGTTCGAGATTCCCGTCTCGTCTTCGAGAGAAAGGAATACGTGGCCCTTCGCAGTCTCGGGGTGCTGCTTCACGACGACGGCGCCGGCGATGAGCACGTAGCTCCCGTGACGGCGACTCTCGAGGTCACACGCGCGGAGCACGCCGCGCCGCGCGAGATCCTCGCGATAGAAGCTCATGATCTGCTGCCCGGTGGGAATCCCAGTGATGCGGTAGTCGAGCGCGGTGCGCTCCTGCTCGCCGAGCGGCGGCAGCGTCGGCGCCGGGGTGGTGGGTAGAGAGAGAGCTCGCCGAACGAACGACGGCGACGTGCGGTGCGCGTCGCGCGCGCGCCAGAGAAGCGCGCGCCGAGGCTCGCCAAACGAGTCGAACGCCCCGACGAGCGCAAGATTCCGAAGAGCTTCCTGTTTCAAGCCGACGCGTGTCGCGAACTCATCGAACGAGGTAAACGTTCCCCTGAGTTCGCGCTCCTTAACAACAGCTTTGGCTTCCTCTTCGCCGAGCCCTTTGACAGAGCCGAAGCCGATGCGAACGTCATGGGAGCGGCATTTCCTGTGGACAGCAATCGACTTAGAGGTGTCGACAGGACGAGAGCCGGAGGGGGCTTCCGAGCGCAGTGGGACCCGAGACCCTACGTGGTCGAGGGAGGGACCCGCGAGCACGGAAGCCCCCTCCGGCGATCGGACTGGGGCTTCCTCGCACACAGCCTTCGCAAACGATCGGTTCACATCGACAGGGAGGATCGCGACTCCATGGCGTTTCGCATCTCCGGCGATGACGGCCGGCGAGTAGAAGCCCATGGGCTGATTGTTCAAGAGCCCGACGTAGAACTCGGCGGGGTAGTAGAGCTTCAGATGAGCGGTGTGATACGCGGTGAGCGCGAACGCGGCCGCGTGGCTCTTGCAGAATCCGAACTCGGCGAAGGCCGCGATCTGGCGGAAGATCTCGTTCGCGGTCACGTCGTCGACGCCTTTGGCTGCTGCGCCTGTCACGAACGGCCCGCGCAGCTTCTCCATGTCGGCCGAGCTCCGAGCGCGGCTCATCGCGCGACGCAGCATGTCGGCGGCGGACGGCGAGAAGCCCGCGGCGGCGATCGCGACGCGGAGGATCTGCTCCTGGAAGAGGATCACGCCGAGCGTCTCTTTGAGGATCGGCTCGAGCAACGGATGTGCGTAGGCGACCGGCTCGCGGCCCTGCCGACGTCTGATGTACGGGTTGACCATGTTCCCCTGCAAGGGGCCGGGCCGGATGATCGCGACCTCGACGACGATGTCCGCGAAGTTCCGCGGTCGCACGCGCGGCAAGGCCTGCGCCTGCGCGCGACTTTCCACCTGGAAGAGACCGATCGTGTCGACCTCGCAGATGAGGTCATAGACGGCGGGATCGTCGAGCGGCAATGAGCCCAGCTCGAGGAGCTCGCCGTGGCGCGCCTCGATGTCGGCGACCGCGTCCTTTACCAGCGACAGCGTCCGCAGTCCGAGCAGATCCATCTTGACGAGGCCAAGGTCCTCGACGTCGCGCTTGTCGAACTGCACGACGTTGCGGTCGGGCATGGTCGCGCGCTCGATCGGCACCGTGTCCACGAGCGGCAGCGCGGTGATGAGCATCCCGCCGTTGTGGATCGAAAGGTGCCGTGGGAAGTCGGCGATGGCGAGCGTGAGCTCGCGAAAGAGCGGGAACCGCGCACGCTCCTTCTCGTCGAAGATCTCGAGCAGGTCGGCGAGCGTGTCCGGCATGGCGCGCGGCTCTTCCCAGCCGTGCTCCGACGCGCGATCGGTGTGGTGATAGGCGGGGTGCTGCGCCGATGTCGGTATGCCGCGAGGATCGACGTGGTACTGATCGATCGACTTGGCCATCCGGTCGATCGTCGCGAGGCGAAACCCGAGCGCCTTCGCGACCTCGCGTGAGGCCGAACGCGCACGGTACGTCACGACGTTGCAGACCATGGCCGCGTAGCGCTCACCGTACTTCTTGTAGACGTACTGGATGACCTCCTCGCGATCGTTCGTCGCGATGTCGAGGTCGATGTCCGGCATCGTGCGCGAGTCCTCGGTGAGGAAGCGCTCGAAGAGAAGGTCGTGCTGGATCGGGTCGACCTTGGTGATGTCGAGGACATACGCGACGATCGAATCCGCGGCCGATCCCCTGCCCTGCGCCGGGATCCGGTGCTCCTTGCAGAAGCGAACGATGTCCCAGTTGATGAGGAAGAACTCGGCGAGGCCGCAGCGGTCGATGACATCGAGCTCGTGGGCGAGCTGCTTCGCGACGTCGCGCGTGATCCGCGGGTACTTGATCCTCGCGCCCTCGCCGCAGAGCGCGTAGAGAAAGGAGAACGCGGTGTGTCCTTCGGGCACCGGGAAACCCGGAAGACGGTCCTTTCCGACGAACGATGCTTCCGCGCGCGGCGTGTTCGTGTCGTACAGGAGGTCGAGCACGCAGGCGTCGGCGATCTCGCGAGCGTTGCGGAACGCCTCGTCGAAGCGGCCGAGCCGTTCGCGCAACATGGCCTCGCCCTTGAGCCAGTACTCGCCGTTCGGCTTGAGACGGTTTCCAGCCTCGTCGAGCGTGACGCCGAGGTCGATGCAACGGAGCACGTCGTGGAGGCGACGGCCCTCCGGGCGCGCGTAATGGACGTTGTTCGTGACGACGCAGCCAAGGCCCATCTCCCCGGCAAGCGATGCGAGCGTGTCGCAGAGCGCGGGCGCGTCGGGGTCGAGGTGGTCCGAGAGCTCGATGTAGAGCCGCTCGCCAAACACAGCGCCGAGCCGTGCGAGCGCCTCGCGCGCCGCATCAAGATCGCCCGCGCGGATCGCGCGCGGCACCGCGCCATGCGCGCAGCCGGTGAGCGCGAAGAGGCCTGCGGCGTTCTGGGTGAGGAGCTCGAAGGTCGCTTTGGGCTTCGTTTTCTCGCCGGCGAGCTGGGCCGCCGAGATCGTTCGGCAGAGGCTGGTCCAGCCCTGGCGGTCGCGGGCGATGAGGACGAGGTGACCCATGTCCTGGAGCTGAAGCTCCGCGCCGAAGATCGGACGGAGTCCCCGCTCTTTCGCGGCGTTGGCGAACCGCACAGCCCCGTACAGGCCATTCGTGTCGGTGAGCGCGAGCGTATCTAGACCCTGCTCGACCGCGGCGTCAGCGAGGTCGTCGACATCCGACGCACCGTCGAGGAAGGAGTAGTTCGAGTGCGTATGAAGCTCGACCCAGCCGGCCATTCGCGGGCTCCCCACCGCTCCCTGGCCGAGAGCGTATTAGAACGTCTGTTCTAGACTACCTGAGCCCGCTTCTGGAGGCGGCGATCGCGCTCAGCGACGGAGTCGGCTGATCGGATTGGCCCGGAGCGGATGGGCCGATCCGACGAAGAGAGCGACGTCGTCCTCGTCCGTCGCAGGACTGGGTCGAACGGACTCGACAGCTGCCATCCCGAGCGCTGCGATGAGAAGGGCGAGCATCTTGAGGATTGCCACGCACCCAAGGAAACAGGCTGGCCGACCCTATGGGTCTCCCCCGCTTGAGCGATCTCC
>VBGU01000405.1 GCA_005881085.1 Chloroflexota bacterium
GCGCGTCGTTGCCGTGGCCCTCAACACGGCTGACGTAAGCGAGGAATTGGCATACGCGGTGATCCGGAGCGCCGCCGCGGAGACGGGGCTCCCTTCTGCCGATCCGGTCCGCGAAGGCGCCCTCGGCGCCGACCGGATCGCGCACGCACTCCGTGAGGGCGTCCCCGCGTGAACGTCACCGTTCGTACGGTCGAGCTTCACCTCGCCGTTCCGTTCGCCATAAGCCGCGCGACGCACACCACGAAGAAGGTGGTGCTGGTCGAGCTACGCGAAGGCGACCGCGTGTCGCGCGGCGAGGGCGTGCCGGACGCGTTCTTCGGTGAGACGGCTGAGTCCGTCGAGCGCGACGTTCGAGGGGCGGTCGATGCGCTCTCGGAGGATCCAATGGATCTGACCAGCCTGAACGCCGCGCTCGAGCGCCGGTTCCCGCACGGCGGGGCTGCCTGCTGTGCGATCGACGTGCTGGCGCACGATCGCGCATCGCAGGCGGCCGGCGTCACGCTGCGCGATTTTCTGGGGCTCGCCGCCGGCGAGCCGCCGCCCACCTCCTTCACGATCGGGATCGCCGAGCCACAGGTCATGGCCGAGCGCGCCGCGAAGGCCGCGGCCGATGGCTTCACCGTGCTCAAGGTCAAGCTCGGCCACGGCGACGACGTCGCCGCGCTCAGGGCGATCCGCGAGCGCTTCTCTGGAACGATCCGCGTCGATCCGAACGCCGCCTGGACCGCCGCCGACGCGCCGACGCGCATCGCCGCCCTCGTGCCGTTCGACCTCGAATTCGTCGAGCAGCCGATTGATCCCAAGGACATCGAGGGCCTCCGCCGGGTGCGCGCGGCATCGCCGCTCCCGATCGTGGCCGACGAAGCGGCCGTCCGCGCGAGCGACGTGCCGGGCCTGGTGGGCGCGTGCGACGGCGTCAACGTGAAGCTGCAGAAGTGCGGCGGCGTTGCCGCTGCGCGCGCGATGATCGCGGCGGCGCACGACGGCGGGCTCAAGGTGATGCTCGGGTGTCGCGCCGCCGAGACGAGCGTCGCGATCGCTGCCGCGGCGCACCTCGCGCCGGCGGTCGAGTGGGCCGATCTCGATGGCAACCTGCTCATCACCGACGATCCCTATCGCGCGGTCGGTGTCAGAGCGGGCCGCTTCGTCTACTCAGGTCGGCCGGGGCTAGGCGCGATTCCCGCGTGACGTGGTATCGGGCCGAGGTCGCGGTCTTCGCGATCGCGTTCGCGGTGTTTGGTCTCGTAGGCCTCGCGCTCGTGTGGAGCGGAGAGTGGGCCTACTCGCTGCTCGCGAATCAATGGCGTGAGAACCGTCGAGTTTGTTCGGACAGGTC
>VBGU01000146.1 GCA_005881085.1 Chloroflexota bacterium
GACTTCCATGTGGTTGGTTAGGCGGACACGCGCGATCTTCCGAAGGGCCGAGTTCGGCTTCTTCGGGGTCATCGTGCGGACGATCGTGCAGACGCCGCGTTTCTGGGGCGCGCCGCGGCGCAGCTCCACGAGACGACCTTTCTTCGAGTTCCAGGTCGTCCGGAGGGCCGGTGTGTCGACTTTCTTGCCTTGCGGCTTGCGTCCCTTGCGTACGAGCTGCGAGATCGTGGGCACGTTCTCTCCTTTGTTAGTCACTCGCACGCGCACGTAATGCGCAGACGAGTACTTGGCGTGTTGCCTTGGTTCTCTCCCCGACCGGAGAGCCCGCCCGGCATGGGCTAGGTCCCCGGGCGCAGCGCGGCCGCAGTCACAAGATCGCGACAGGGCCGATGCGCGAAATGACCGCCCCGAAGGGCGGTCACCGTCTCGTAAGACAGGCCGAATAAAGAGTTTATCGGTCAGCAGCGGCCTGGGTCAACCGCCGGGAACCTCCTTTCCCGCATGGAGTAGGGGTTTTGGAGGTCGGTAGTTCATGGTTCGACCCCTTGTCGTCATGCTCGCCACGGGGCTCCTGGCGGCTTGCACGCCGCTCGCCGGCTCGCCCGCTGTCTCGGCGGAGGCTGCGCCGACCGCAGCAGCCGTGGCTAGCCCGCGCGGGCCCGACATCGCTGGGTTAACGGTTGCCCCGTGACGGTAGCCACGACAAGTGAGCACCCGAAAAACGGCAACACCGCGGCCTTCACCACCGCTTGGTATGTCAGCCCCGATCGACGCCTGTGGGCGAGTGCCGGCTACCGCTATTTCGAGGGCGGCAACAAGGTCCTTTGGGAGCGCGCCGGTTCGCGCGTCGACATTAGCGGGAAGCTGCTCTCGGGAGACACCAAGGCCGCAGGCATCCCGACCATCAGCGGGCCGCAAGGTTACGAGGGCATGGACTATCAAGCGAGTGGCGTGACGTTCCCGGTCCCGGGCTGTTGGGAAGTGGAAGCGCGCGCCGACACCAGCGTCCTCGACTTCGTGACCTACGTGTATCCGACGGAATACCAGCCCGCGGCTGCCCGCACCGGCTGCATCGACCTTCGTCGTATCTACGACGGGAGTCTCGCGGTGCTCACAGCCACGGTCACCGCGGTCGACGATGACCTCCCCGGTTTCGCGCGGGTGAGCTTCCTACCAAAAACATCGTGGAAGATGCCTCAGGACGGCTTGGGCCGATTCGAACTGCACCTCGACCTCGAGGTCTACGCGCCTGCGCGCGCAAGCGAGACCTACGTGCTCTTCCTCTCGCATCAGCCCGGCAGATCGTGGCAGATCGTTTGTCCGTTCTTCACGCTTGCGACCATCGACGAGGGAGGCACGCTGCACCCAACCGCCATCCGCGCTGGATCGAGGAGATACCTTCCCGCCGACGCTGCCGGCTTGGATCGCGAGGTGCGCGCGCTCGCTGAGTGAAACAAAGGAGGCCGCCTCTCGGGCGGCCTCCTCCAAACTCGCGAGAGCGCGGCTACTCCTGGGCTTTGATGTCCGCGTCGGTCGGCTCGGCTTCCTCGAGCGCCTCGAGGCCCTCGCCGCCCTCCTCGTCCTCTTCGTCGTCGTCGAGGTCTTCGAGCGAGAGCTCCTCCGGCGGAAGCACCGGAATGGCCTCTTCCTCCTCGGCCCCGAAGAGCCCGGCGAGTGCGCGGGCCTTCGGCATCCAGTCGAGCTGATCGCGACGCGACGCGAGACCCGTGCCCGCCGGGATGAGCTTGCCGATGATGACGTTCTCCTTGAGACCAAGGAGCCGGTCCTTCTGGCCCATGACCGCGGCCTCGGTGAGGACGCGCGTCGTCTCCTGGAAGGACGCCGCCGCAAGGAAGCTAGAGGTCGAGAGTGACGCCTTGGTGACGCCGAGCAGGACTGTCTGCGCGGTCGCGGGCTCGCCGCCGGCGGCGATGGTGCGCGCGTTGATGTCCTCGAACTCGAACCGGTCGAAGAGCTCCATCGGGAGAAGCTCGGTGTCCCCGGCCTCCTCGATGCGGACCTTGCGGAGCATCTGGCGGACGATGATCTCGATGTGCTTGTCGTTGATCGTCACACCCTGGGACCGGTAGACCTTCTGGACCTCGTTGACCATGTAGCGGTGGACCGCCTCGCGGCCTGAGATCCGGAGGATGTCCTGCGGGTTCGCGGAGCCGTCGGTGAGGAAGTCGCCTGCCGCGACCTCCTGCCCCTCATCGACGTTGAGCCGGGCGGTGTGCTCAACCTCGTAGATGCGCTCCTCGACTTCTTTCATGGCGATCGTGATCTTGGAACCGTGAACGCTGACCTTGCCCGACACCGGGGCGGGCATGTCGGTCTTGCCCTTGGTGCGGCGCTCCGGCTTCGCGATGGGCGTACCAGCGATGACGTCCGCGCCGTCCTCGACGGCGAGGACGTAGCCGGACGGAACTGAGATCGGCACGGTGTAGTCCTGCGAGTTGCGAACGACGATCTTCCGAGACCCGTCCGGATCGCGAACGATCTCGGCGATCCCGTCGATCTCGCAGACGACGGCGACGCCCTTGGGCACGCGTGCCTCGAAGAGCTCCTCGACACGCGGCAGACCCATGGTGATGTCCTTGCCCGCGACGCCACCCGTGTGGAACGTACGCATCGTGAGCTGCGTGCCCGGCTCACCGATGGACTGCGCGGCGATGATGCCGACCGCCTCACCGACCTCGACGAGCTTGCCGCTCGCGAGGCTGCGACCGTAGCAAGCGCGGCAGATGCCGTGCTTCGCGTGGCATCCGAGCGGCGACCGCACGCGGGCGCGACGCACTCCGGAGTCGGCGATGGTCTTGGCGAGCTCGAGGTCGATCGCGTCGCCCCGCTTGGCGACGAGCTTGTTCTTGGGATCCTTGATGTCCTGCGCCACGAGCCGGCCGAAGAGACGGTCGGCGAATGGCTCGACCGCGCCGACCTCGTCGGCATTGATGAAGATGCCGTCCTCGTCGTTGCAGTCCTCAAGGCGCACGATGACGTCCTGCGCGACGTCGACGAGACGCCTCGTGAGGTAGCCCGAGTCGGCGGTCCGGATGGCCGTGTCGGCGAGACCCTTGCGGCCACCGTGCGTCGAGATGAAGTACTCGAGGACCGAGAGCCCCTCGCGGAAGTTCGAACGGATCGGCAGGTCGATGATCCGGCCCTGCGGGTCGGCGATGAGGCCACGCATGCCACCGATCTGGCCCATCTGCTGCGTGTTACCACGCGCGCCGGACGTGGCCATCATGTAGACGGAGCCGCGCCGATCGAGCGTGCGCATCATCGCCTCGATGACGTCCCGCGTGGCGTCGGTCCAGATCTTCACCGTCGCCTCATAGCGCTCCTGCTCGGTGATGAGGCCGCGCTGGAACTGGCGGTCGATTTCGGCGACCTTCTTCTCGGCCGCCGCGATCATTGCCGCCTTCTCCGGCGGGACCGCAACGTCGTTGATCGAGATGGAGACTCCCGCGACCGTCGCGGCCGCGAAGCCGATGGTCTTGATCTTGTCGACGACCTCCGCGGTGACCTCGCCGCCGAAGCGGTCGAAGAGCGCGGTGACGATCTCGCGGATCTTGCCGCGGTCGAGCACCTGGTTGATGAAGCGGAGCTCCTCGGGGAGCACCGCATTGAACAGCACCCGGCCGACGGTGGTGTCGATGACGCCGCCGTTGTGCGGGATCTTGACCGGCGAGTGGTACGTGACGATGCCCATGTCGTAGGCCGACTGCACCTCGGCGTAGTCGCCGAAGAGGCGCGGCTCCTGCTTCTTGTCCGCGTCGAGCGTGAGCCAGTACGTGCCGAGCACCATGTCCTGGCGCGGCGTGACGACCGGCTGGCCGTCGGCGGGCTTCAGGATGTTGCGGGTCGAGAGCATGAGGTGCTTGGCCTCGGCCTGCGCCGCCGCCGAGAGCGGGACGTGCACGGCCATCTGGTCTCCGTCGAAGTCGGCGCCGAACGCTTCGCACACGAGCGGGTGGATCTGGATGGCGTTGCCCTCGATGAGCTTGGGCATGAACGCCTGGATGCCGAGGCGGTGGAGCGTGGGCGCGCGGTTCAGAAGGACCGGGTGGTCCTTGATGACCTCCTCGAGGACGTCCCACACCTCGGGAGAGACGCGCTCGACATAGCGCTTCGCGCTCTTGATGTTGTGGGCGAGGCCGCGCTCGACGAGCTGCCGCATGACGAACGGCTTGAAGAGCTCGAGCGCCATCTTCTTCGGCAGGCCGCACTCGTTGAGCTTGAGGTCGTTGCCGACGACGATGACAGAGCGGCCCGAGTAGTCCACGCGCTTGCCGAGCAGGTTCTGGCGGAACCGGCCCTGCTTGCCGCGGAGCATGTCGGAGAGCGACTTCAGCTTGTGATTGCCGGTGCCCGAGATCGCGCGGCCGCGCCGGCCGTTGTCCATGAGCGCGTCGACCGCCTCCTGGAGCATGCGCTTCTCGTTCCGGATGATGATCTCCGGCGCACCGAGCTCGAGCAGACGCTTGAGCCGGTTGTTCCGGTTGATCACGCGGCGGTAGAGGTCGTTCAGGTCGCTCGTCGCGAACCGGCCACCGTCGAGCTGCACCATCGGGCGCAGGTCCGGCGGGATGACCGGAAGGATCGTGAGGATCATCCACTCAGGCGACGCGCCCGAACGGAGGAGCGCCTTGACCAGACGGAGCCGCTTGATCGATTTCTTACGGCGCTGCCCGGTGGTGGAACGCATCTCGGCCTGCAGCTCGAGAGAGAGCTTGGGGAGATCGATCTGGCGCATGATCTCGAGCACGGCCTCGGCGCCCATCTGCGCGCGGAAGAAGCGGTATTTGTCGGCGAGCGCGCGGTACTCGGCCTCGGTCTTCGGCTCGAGCGCCTTGATGCTCATGACCTCCTCGCGCTTGGACTTCGCCTCGTCGCGGACGATCTGCACGTCGGGCGCGATGTCCTGACGGACGACGCTCAAGTCCTGGTCGGCGCGCATGCGGATGTCGGTGATCTTCTTCTCCGAATCCGCGCGGGTCTGCTCCTCTTCCTTGCGGCCGGTCTTCACCATGGCGTCGAGCTGCTTCTGCAGGCTGCGCTGCAGCTGCGTGAGCATCGACTTCGTCACGTTGTCGCCCTTCTCGGCGATCGTGAGCTCAGCTTGCTTGAAGACGATGTCCTTCGAGGCCGGTTTGCCGACGTTGTCCTCGAGCTGCTCCTTGACCTTCGACGCCGCTGTGGTGAGGGCGTCGGAGTCGGTGGCGAGCTGCTCCTCCTGCTGGCGGACACGCTGCTCGGTGGAGGTGCGGATGCGCATGATCTCGGCCGACGCGCGGCTCTCGACCGCGCCGGTGCGGTCGGAGATCGTCTGCTCGAGCCGGCGGATCTTGCCTTCCGCCTCTTCCTCGATCTGCTGGAGGACGCGCTCGCGCTGGTGCTCGTCGATGTGCGTGATGAGGTAGA
>VBGU01000147.1 GCA_005881085.1 Chloroflexota bacterium
CAAGGCGTTCGTGGACAATTCGCACGCCGATGAGATTGGTCGGATGCTCGTAGTAACTGTCGAGCTGAGCGTCGGTATATCCAAGCGCGGCGAGTTCGTTGCGAGCGGCAATGACGCGAGCGCCGAACCTGGTCGAGTAGTCCGCCATCATGTTGGTGTGCGCATCCGGTCCTGATCGGATTAGGGCTGGCTCCGTAAGTTTCATTGCCGCGTGCCAAGCGGCGATCTCGCCAGTCAACGCCAGCAGGCGGGCACGGATCTTTCGCAGCGCCCGCCCGGTCGAGGACCAGAACAATTTGACGACGATGACCGCGCCCACCAAGAGCACGCCGAACAAAGCCACGCGACTCACCACCTCGGCATGCTCGGCCCACCACGACGGCGACACCTGAAAGAGTTGAATAACCGGCGTCCAGAATCGCGCCGCAGCGTCCTTGTTCTCCTCCAACTTGGCCGATCCAACGACGAACCCGACGAACACCACGAAGCCAACGACCAGAACCAGCGCGGCGCGCGCTGCGAACCTGACCGTCCGACGACGGTGGCCGGTCAAACCGACGAGCCACGCGAAGGTCCTTTCGGTCGGGTCAGCCACGAATGCGCCTCATCACCACCGGCGGAGCCTGCAACGCCTGCGTCACCCGCGAAACAGACTACCGCCGTCGAAGGGATAGTTGCCAAAATCTAGTGTCACGGCTCGGGCTCTGGCTCGAAGCACGCGACCGAAAAAGGGCCGCGAAAAGGTTAGGCCGGCGAGGCCACCTGAGCCGACCGCGCGGCCTCGACGAAGGTCCGCATGCCCTTGCGCAGGTCCGCCTCGCCGATGTTCAGCGCCGGTATGAAACGAACGACCTGGTCGTGGAAACCGCACGTGATGAGGAGGACGTCGCGCGCGAGCGCGGCCGCGATCGCCGCCTTCGCGACCGACTTGTCGTCGAACTCGGCCGCGACCATCGCGCCGAAGCGGCGAATCTCGCGGAGACGCGGATGCGATCGCAGAGGCGTCAACTCCTCGACCATGATCTCGCCGATCGTCTCGGCCCTCGCGACAAGATTCTCATCGCGGATGACCTGGAGCGTGGCGAGGCCGGATGCGCAGGAAACCGGATTGCCGCCGAAGGTCGAGCCATGCGTGCCCGTGCGCCAGCGCTCCATGCGCTCGCGGGTCGAGATGACCGCGCCGAGAGGCATCCCGCCGCCGAGCGCCTTCGCCGCGGTGATCACGTCCGGGATCACGCCGAATTTCTGCGCCGCGAACCACGCGCCGGTGCGGCCCATTCCTGTTTGGACTTCATCGAACACGAGGAGCGCACCGATCTTCGTCGCGAGCTCTCGTAGCGATCGCACGAATGACGCGGGGGCAGCGACGTAGCCGCCTTCGCCGAGCACCGGTTCGATCACGATCGCCGCGACGTGCTCGGGCGGGACCTCATGCTCGAGCATCGCCTCGAGCTCGGCGAAGCAATGCGCCGCGCACGCTTCCGCGTCGTGTTTGTCGGGAAGCGGGCACGCCAGCGGGTACGGATACGGGGCCACGTACACCTCAGGGAGGAGCGCGCCGTAACCGCGGCGGTACTGGGCCTTCGACGTCGTGAGGCTCGCGGCACCGACCGTGCGCCCATGGAATCCCCCGCGAAAAGCGATGATCGCCTCGCGGCCCGTGGTCTGGCGCGACAGCTTGATCGCCCCTTCGACCGCCTCCGCGCCGCTGTTGCCGAAGAAGACCGAATCCAGGCCCCGGGGTGTGATCGTGGCCAGCTGCTCCGCGAACGCGATGCTCGATTCATATTTCGCCACACCCGTGGAGATGTGCATGAGCCGCTGGGCTTGATCGACGACGGCTTTCACGACGCGCGGATGCGAATGTCCGACAGCGGTGACGGCGATGCCGCATGTCAGGTCGAGCACACGTCGACCGTCGGTCGTCACGAGCCAGCTCCCCTCCCCGCGCTCGATCGATAACCAGGTGTAGTGGCCGAGGACGGGTGGGAGGACCTTTCGCGCGCGGGCTTCGAAGTCCGACATCGCGTCCACTCTATCGGCTCGGGCCTCGTCCGCGGCGCGATCAGCCCGGCCGGCGCTCGTCTCCCTCGGATGTGACCAGGATCTGCAACGTCGCGCGATCCTCGCCGATCACCCGCACGCGGTACCCCGCGACACCCGTGCGGAGCGCAGCCGCGAGGCGGTCGGTCCCCTGGTAGCTCACCCTCACCTTCAGGACCCCGTGCCGGTAGTACTCCGTGCGAAGCTGCCCTACGCCTCGCACCTTGCGGAGCGCGAGCTCGAACCGATGCCAGTCTCGGCCGTCGGAAGCGGTGTCACGACAAGGTCGACCTCGCCGGGTCCAGGCGCGGCGCGCGGCGATGGGATGGCGGGCTCGGGCTTTCGATCTTCCTCGACGAGCGCCTTCTGGATCATCGCGCTCTGCGCGCGGTCCTCCTTCGCCGGCACGAGACGCGGCTTCGGCGCCGAAGGGATCGGTCCATCGAGGCGGGTCGTCGGAGGAGGAGGGGGCTCGTCCGGTGGCGCGGCTTCGGGCGGCGTCGATTCCGGCGGCGACTGACGCGCGCCGATACGCGCCGCCAGATCGACGACCTCGTCGTGTCCGGTCCCTTTCTTTTTCTTCTTGTCGTCCTTAGCCACTTCTACCCCCGCAGGCGGAGCAGGTACCACGCGATGACAACCACTATCACCGCCAGCACAAGCACCGCCATGACGATGGTCGCCGACCAACGCCGCGCTCCGGAGGCGAGCGCCCGATCGATCGCGGCGCGGATCTCCTCGGCGGTCGCGTCCTTCCGGAGCCACCCCTGCCCCTGCGCGAAGCGCTCCGCGAGGCGGCGGCCGTCGTGGGGGTTACCGGAAAGCACGATGGTCGGCATCGGAAGCACCTCCGTCCGTCCGGTTGGAACCAGCACGCCGTCCACGAGCGCGAGATCGGCGAGCCAGCCGTCCAGGCCGGACGCGACTTGTTCTAGCGACTGCGCGCGCCTCACCTCGTATCGATCCTCTATCCGCAGCAGCGCTTCGAGCGCCGCGCCGATGCTTGGGTGCCCTACGACGAGCAGGACCTTCGGCCGCGTGATGCGCGGATGATGCCCCTCCTGGCCCCAGTCGTATACGCTCTCGTTACACGCGGGGAAGTGGGCAGAGAAGCGAGCATCCGGAGGGTTACCGCGTGTCCGAGGAGCCCAAAGGCCTAGGCGCGTCCGGCGACATCATCGGGGCGCTTTCTGACCGTGTCAGCGAGCTGACCAAACGAGTCGGATCGCTCGAGTCAGAGCTTGACGCCGCGCGCAAGCGCGTCGCGGTCTACGAGGAGTTTGACGCAACCGTTCGCGACGCTCTCTCGGGGGCGCTTCGCTCCGCGCACGAGATCCGCGTGCGAGCCGAGAATGCTGCGCAGCAGATCCTGGAGCAAGCTCGCGACGAGCGGAAGCTCCTGATCAAGGAGATCGAGCGGCTCCGGGAGGAGCGCGACGGTCTCGTTGACGAGATCGCGTCGAACCGGCGCAGCGGCTTCTCCGCTCTTCGCGGTCCGCGTCGCGAAGCCCAAACATCAACGGCGGCCGAGAAGACGGTCGACGAGACCGCCCCGGACTCGCGAGCCCTCGCGGCTGAGGCGCTCCGCGGTGTCTTCACCGAGTTGCTCGAGGACATCCGCCGTCAGGCGGGAACCGTCGCGGACGCGGCACGCGAAGCCAACGCCGCGGCGGCGCAGGCGAAGACCGCTCAGGAACAAGCGCGCGTCGCTCAGGACGAGGCGCGCTCGGCCCAGGAAGAGGCACGCCGCGCACTCGAGATGCAGCGCGCCGCCGAGGCGGAGCGCGCTTCGGACGCGGCACGGGCAGCGGAGCAGGCGCAGCGAGCGACCGAAGAGGCCGGTCGCGCCGCGGAAGAGGCGCGCAAGGTCGCGGAAGCGCAGCGTCTCGCGTTGCAGCAGGCCGATGCGGACCGAGCCCTCGAAGCCGGGCGGACGGCGGAGGCGGCTCGTGCGGCACAGGAAGCGATGCGGGCAGCCCAAGAAGCCGCCCGCGCGGCGGAAGCGGATCGGAGCGCCGATGCCGAGCGTCTCGAGCAGCAGCGGCGTGAGGAAGAGGAGCGGCGCGCCGCGAAATGGCGCGAGGAGGAGCAGCAGCGCGCGAGTCAGTGGCGCGAAGAAGAACAGCGCCGCGAGCAGCAGCGCCGCGACGAAGACGAACGACTCGCCGCGCTGCGTGCGCAAGAAGAGCAGCGCCGCGCGGCCGAGCGCCAGCAGGAAGACGAGCGACGTGCCATCGAGGCGCGCCGTGCCGAGGACGCGCGACTTGCCGCGGAGGCGGCCCGGCGCGCCGCGGCGGCCGAGGCGCTTCGCATCGACGAGGCGGCGAGGATCGCCGAGAGCGCCGCGCGTGCCGCGCAGGAGGCGGCTCGTGCCGCGGAGGCGGCCCGAGCGGCTCAAACGCAGCCGGTCGTGGAAGAAGAGGAGCTCTTCGAGAGACAGCCCCGAAACGTCGTCGAAACCCCTCCGGCGGCCCCCGAATTGACCTTGGTCGAGCGCGAACCGGTCCCATCGGTGGCGGAATCGGAGCAACTCACTCCCGAGAGGGAGGAGCCGCCCGTTCCGACCAGCAACATTGTGCTGATGCTCTCGCCCGTGCCGTCATTTGCTCGGCTCGTCGATATCGAGCGGCGAATTCAGTCGCTGGCGCAGGTCCGTACGCTCTACGTGCGTGACTTCAGGGGAGGCGTCGCGACGCTCGCGGTCGGACTCCGCGTACCCATGCTGGTGAACGAGCTCTGGTCCGCGATCGCGACCCTAGAACAGCCGCGCTTCGTGTTGCAGCGAAGCGGCGGCACCTCCCTGGAGCTCCGCATCGAGGGCGAGGCCGGCGCCGGCGTGGCGTAAGGCCTCACCTTGACCCTCCGACTCGACGCCGATTTCTGGAACGCGCGCATGGGCTACCTCGCCAAGGTGGCGCGCGCGGACGCGATCGCGGTCGTCGTGAACATGAAGGGCGAGGGCTACGTCACATACGTCGCCTACAACCTTCCGACCGAGACCAAGTGGAGCGACGGTCTGCCGGCGGCGATGCTCACGAAGGCGATGGCCGAGCGTGCTTCCGATCAGACGACGAGCGGTGTGACGCTCATCCTGTCGGACGGCCGTGTCGCCGACACCCTTGCGGTCGCGCCCGTCGTGTGGAAAGACCAGGTCGTCGGCGGTCTCGCCGCGATGCTCGTGGGTCGCAGCTTCGCGCCGGAGGATCTGGGCGGCCTGAGTCGCGTCGGAGACCTCATTGGTCTCGAGCTCGCGGAGGCGAACGCACTCTGGCGCGCGCAGCGGCAGCAGCAGGACGCCGAGGCAAAGCTCAAAGCTTCGCGCGACCTGCAGGCGATCATCCGCAAGGAGCGCGATCCCGACCAGCTGCTCGAGCGCGCGACGGCGCAGCTCGCCGACGTTTTCGGCGCCGACGGCGTCTCGATCATGCTCGCGGACGCGCAGGGCGAGTTATCGGTGCGAACCTCGCGTGGCCTCTCGGACGCGGCGAAGCTCGATCGCAAGCGGATCGGTGAAGGGATCTCCGGCACGGTCGCGCAGACCGGACGGTCGATGCTCCTCTCGGGCCAAGTGCAAGGCGGCTCCGACCCGACCGCGAGCGAATCGATGATCGCCCCGCTGCGGTCCAACGGCCGCACGCTCGGCGTCGTCAACGTGAAGCACCGCGCGTCACAGGAGCGGTACGGGCAGGTCCAGGTGGACTCGCTCACGCAAGCGGCGGCGGAGATCGCCGCGGCGTACCTCACCGCCGGGGAGTTCCAGCGGGCCGAGGAGGATCGGCGCCAGGCCCTGGTGCTCTACGAGCTCTCGCGTTTCGCAACGTTGGGGAACGATCCGCACAACGACCTCGAGAGCGCCGTGGCGATGCTCGCCGACAACCTGCGTCATGACGCCGTCGGCGTGTGGGCCGCGGAGGAGCACCACCTGCACCTTCGTGCCGCGACCGGCTACGGTGACGTCATCCCGTCCGACATCTCGACGTCGGGCGCCGACACGGTGCTGGCTCAGGTGCTTCGCGAGCGACGCAACGCGACGGCGCAGTACGGCATGGCCGAGGACCGCCCGGACTGGGCCGCGCCCTCGTCGACGCACTTCCTGCTCGCGCCGATCGGGGGCGCGCAAACCGGCGTGGTGCTGGGCGTCCTCGTCCTCGGGCGCGCCACGACGCCGTACACGACGGCCGAGGCCGACTTCGTCGCGACGCTTGGCGAGTACCTCTCGGGGATGCTGCAGAAGTCGGCATCCACCGACCTCGTCCAGCGAACGGCCTCGAACGAACGGCGGCGCATCTCGCAGGAGCTCCACGATGGTGTCGCGCAGGAGCTCACCGGCGTGGTGCTCGCGCTCGAGGGTTGCCAGCGCGCGCTCGACCGCGATCCCGGCGCGCTTGGACCGCAGCTGGCGAAGGCGGCCCGCGACGCGCGCGCGACGCTCTCGGACGTGCGGCAATACATGGCGGCGCTCCGTCAGACCGAAGATTCCGGCGGCTTGAACCTGCCGGTGACCGTCGCGCGCCTTGCGGACGACCTTCGCAGGCAGAGCGGGGTTGCCGTGGACTTCGAGGAGACCGGCGCCGAGCGGCAGCTCGAGCCGTTCGTCGAGCGCGCCGTGATCAGGATCATCGGCGAGGGACTGCGGAACGTCGGACAGCACTCCGGCGCATCGAACGCGAAGGTCATCCTGCGGTACGACGACGAGCAGGTCGTCGCGACGATCGAGGACGACGGCAAGGGCTTCGAGTCGAACGAGCTGCCCACAGCCGAAGAGCGCGGGCACTACGGCATCGTCGGTATGCGCGAGCGCGCTGAGGGCGTAGGCGGGCAGCTCGTGGTGCGCAGCGAGCCCGGCCGCGGGACCATCGTCCGAGCAACGATCCCGTACCGCGTAACGGTCGATGGCGCGCCGTCCAGCTGGACCGACACCGTCGAGGACACCGAGCAGCGCGGCGCGATCGAGGATCTCGAGCGAACCGAAAAAGCGAGCTTCCTTGGTAGGCTCTTCGGCCGATGACCGAGATTCGGAAGATCCGCGTCCTCATCGCAGACGATCACGCGCTCGTTCGAAGCGGCCTGCGCTCGATTCTCGAGACCGAGGACGAGATCGAGGTCGTCGGCGAGGCCGGCGATGGACATGAGGCTCTCGCGGTCGCGCAGGAGCTTCTGCCCGACGTGATCCTGATGGACATCAAGATGGGTGACTGGGACGGCGTGACCGCGACGCGGCGGGTCCGCAATTCCGTTCCGTCGTCACGGGTGATCGTCCTCACGAACTATGACGAGGACGAGCTTGTGTTCAGCTCCATCCGGGCCGGCGCATCGGGATATCTCTTGAAGGAGGTCACGGGCAGCCAACTCACGAACGCCATCCGCACCGTGGCCGACGGCTTCTCGCTCATCTACCCCTCGGTGGCGAAGCGCGTGCTCGACGAGTTCGGGCGGTTGCGGGGCGGTGATCGCCCCACCGGGGACGATGAGGGCTACAGCGATCTCACAGCGCGCGAGCGCGAGGTGCTGAAGCTCGTGGCGAGCGGCCGGGCGAACAAAGAGATCGCGGCGTCGCTTGGGATCAGCGAACGCACGGTGAAGACCCACATCTCGAATATCTTCAGCAAGCTCGAGCTCACTGACCGGACACAGGCCGCGCTCTACGTCCACAACCGCGGCCTGATCGAGAAGGACCCGATCCGCTAGGCCCGGTCACAGAAGGCCACTACGTTTGCGGTGTCGTTGTCTCGTAGAGTGCCGTCGTGGCCGAACTCGGGACCGTCGCGATGATCTTCCCGCTCTATAACGAGCGGCACGCCATCGCCGGGCTCGTGCAGCGCGTCCCGGCGGTCATCGCCGAGACGATCGTGGTGGACGACGGGTCAGACGACGGTGGGCCCGAGCTCGCGCGCGAGGCCGGCGCGCGCGTCATCACCCAGGAGCGGCGGCGCGGGGTCGGAGCTGCTATCAGAACTGGCATCGAGGTGGCCCGCGCGAATGGTCACGGCGCCGTCGTCGTGCTCGCCGCGAACGGAAAAGACGATCCGGCCGAGGCATCGCGCCTCATCGACAAGCTCCGGGCCGGGTACGACTACGTTCAGGGATCGCGGTTCCTGCGGGAAGGGGGCGCGAGCGTCCGCCTGCCGCGCGGCCGCGGGCTCATGATCCGCGGCTACACCTGGCTCTTCAGCGTCCTCTCCGGGTTCAAAGGGACCGACGTGACGAACGGATTTCGCGCGTATCGCCTCTCGCTGCTCGACGATCCGCGGATCCGCATCGACCAGTCCTGGCTCGACCGGTACGAGCTCGAGTACTACGTGCACTGGAAGGCGATCAAGCTCGGCTATCGCGTGATCGAGGTGGGCGTCTCGAAGACATACCCGAGGGGCGGCGGCAACTATTCGAAGATCCGCCGCGTGCGCGATTGGTGGAGCATCGTGAAGCCGACAGTTCTGCTTTGGCTGCACGTTCGAGATTGAGCACGGCGGCGAGCAGGGTGGTCGATCGACTGAC
>VBGU01000407.1 GCA_005881085.1 Chloroflexota bacterium
GGTTCGCGGCGGGCATGACCTTCGACAAGGCGCAGAGTCCGACAACAAGCACTACCGGGGCGACCGGCGCGAGCGGCGCCCGCGGCGGAACGGGCGCGCGCGGAGGATTCGGCGGCGGCGTGGGCTCGCTCGCCGGGCAGCAGCCCGTCACCGGGCGCATCCTGGCGGTGAACGACGGGTCCATCACAGTGGCGGCCGTGGACCGCGGCCAGGGCGGTGCGAACGCGCCGGCCTCAGCGTCACCCGCGACGACCTCGCAGATCGTCCTCGTCGGGACCAGCACGCGCATCGTCAAGACGACCGAGACCGACGTGAAGTTGAGCGACCTCAAGGTGAACGATCAGGTCACGGTCATCGGTACGACCGATACGACCGGCATGGTTTCGGCGACCGCGATCGTGGTGGGCTCGACGAACGTCCTGGGGCAGCTCTTCGGTTCGCAGACGGGCAACGCCGGCCTCGGTGGCGGCGGTGCCCGACCGAGCTCGAGCCCGACAAAGGCGCCGTAGCGGACCTCCACTAGCGTCATCTAGCGTCATCGAGTGACACGCGGATTCCGGCTGCCCGACCGCAGCTACCTGCCCACGATCTTCGAACGGCTGGCCATCGACGAACAGGACCAGCAGGAGATCCTCGCCGCGTGGCCCTCGCCCGCGGCCGATCTCGATATCTGGCGGTCGCTCGAGCATGCCTATGAGACGCTCATCAAAGACCTGGGTGGACACGCGCCGCTTGAGCTCCCTGGACCTCTTCTCGACTCGACTCCCACGGCGCGCTACTTCTTCGTCTACGTATACCTGGCGGCGCTGGCGGACGTGCGCCGCTTACACGCGCAACGCCGGATTCCCGACGAGGTCTCGTGGGCAACGCTCTCGGATCTCGGCCGCAACCTGAAGCGCGACCGCCTTCTCCTCGGCGACGGTGGCCTACGGACAAGCGGCTGGCTCAGGCTCCACTTTCGCGGCTCCATTTACCAGCTCGGTCGTCTTCAGTTCAACCGCGGGGACGCGACCCGGGCGCGAGTGGGCGACTCGCCTGACGCCAGCGAGCCGGCGCTCGACATCCACATACCTGAGAGCGGACCGCTCACGCCCGAGGCATGCGACGACTCGCTCGCGCGGGCTCAGCCATTCTTCGCACGCCATTTCTCCACAGCTCGCCGACTACCTCGGGCCCGAGTCGAACATCATCCGATTCCAGCGTCGCTTCGAGCTCATCGACGAGAGCCACGACGGTGACGCCGCCGTACTCCGATTCGTCTTCCATCGCATCGCACCGAATATCAACGACCTGCCGCAGCGCACGACGCTGGAGCGCGCGATCGTCGCTCACCTACGCGAAGGCCGGCACTGGAGAGATCGGACAGGCTGGTTGACGCTGTGATGGCGTGAGCGGGTGGCACGGCGGAGCGGGTCTCTCGCGAAACGCGGGTGCCTGGGGCCCCTACCACATCAGGGGCCCTGCCCCTGGGCCCCGCCCGCACGAACGACAGTGAGCTACAGGGCGGGGAGGGTGCGCTGAGCGAGGACCCGCGGAGCCGTGACAGGACCCGCGAACTGGTCACATTTTTTCGGGCGCGCTGACTCCAAGCAGGCCGAGTGTCTGGCGAAGCGCGACCTGCACCGCCTGAACGAGTCGTAAGCGCGCTTTCGACCGTGCGACAGCGGCTTCGTCGACGACGCGGTGATCGCGATAAAAGCCGTGGAACGCACCGGCGAGCTCGAGCGCGTAGGTCGTGAGCTGGTGCACGCCGTAGTGCTCGCGGATGTCGTCGACGAGCTCGGGAAAACGAAGAACCAGCCGCACGAGGTCGAGCTCGCCCTTGTCGGTGAGTAGCGCGGTCTCCGCGCCGCTCGCGTCGATCCCACGCTCCGAGGCGGTGCGCAGGATGCTCGCTATACGCGCGTGCGCGTACTGCACGTAGTAGACAGGGTTCTCGTTCGACTGCTGTACCGCGAGCTCCAGATCGAAATCGAGCTGACGATCGGCGCTCGATTGCAGAAAGAAGTAGCGCGTGGCGTCCTTGCCGACCGCCTCGATGACTTCCTCCAGTAGCAGGAACTGGTTCGTCCGCTTCTGCATGCGCTTGAGCACGCCCTCATGGAGGAAGCGAACGTACTGGTAGAGGACGACCTCGAACTTCTCGAGCAGGCCGAGCGCCTGCATCGCGGCGCGCATCTGGATCAGGTGGTAGTGCGTGTTGGAGCCCCAGATGTCGATCTTCTTGTCGAAGCCGCGGTCGCGGAGCGACTGGACGTGATACGCGATGTCCTTACCGAGATAACCCGGTTCGCCGTTCGATCGAACGAGGACCCAGCCCTCTTTGTCGTCGACCGCCTCGCTCGCCTCGAGCCAGACGGCGCCGTCCTTGTCGTAGACCTTGCCAAGCTTGCG
>VBGU01000406.1:0-1816 GCA_005881085.1 Chloroflexota bacterium
CCTCTCGCGCCGCGCGCGTCGTACTACCGGATCCGGATGGTGCAGACCGCGCCGTACGGCGATCGCCGTCCGATGTCGACGGCGGTCACGACGATCCCCGCCGAAGAGGAACGGATCGACCTCGAGCCCGTGCGCCGCATCGTCCAGGACACGCCGGAAAGCGCGGACCAGCTCACGAGGGTCCTGTACGCGACCAACGCGGCGTACGGCTATTTGCCGTGGGGCGCCGCCGAGATCGTCGCCGCGGAATTCGGTAAGACCATGACCGACCTCTACACGACGGCTTCGCTCCTCGCGAACTTCCGTGGCGCTCCTCAGGGCGAGGGCACCGCGATCCCGCGCGGCGGCCGCAAGTACACCGGAAACCTCGGCGTCGCCGGAGTCTGGCCCGAAGCCTCGCCGCCGCCCGCCCACGATGAGCTGCACGAGCACGAGGTCCACCACGCCCTTCGCGCCGGCATTTCTTGATGCCCGCTAGCACGGCACCGCGCCTCCTCGAGAGCGATGCACCCGGCGCTCTGGGTCGCGTGCGAGACCTTTCGGTGGAACAGCTCCTCGAGCTCATTGAGAAGAGCAACCTGCGCGGCCGCGGCGGCGCGGGCTATCCGTTCGTCGACAAGATCCGCGCCGTGCGCCACAACGCCGACGGGGGGCCGATCTTTCTGATCGCGAACGCGTATGACGCGGATCCCGGCAGCCCGCTTTCGCGCACCTTACTGACCCGGAATGCGGCGAACGTGCTCGCCGGGATCGCGATCGCCGCGCGTGCGGTCGGCGCCACGCAGGCGTACCTCTATCTGCATCCCGAGGCCGTCGAGGCACGCGCCGCGGCCGAGCGCGCGATGGGCGACGATCTCGGTGTAGACCTCGAGATCGCCCTTGGGCCCGGCGGGTTCATGGGCGGTGAGGAGTCGGCGCTCCTCGCGGTCCTCGAATCGCGTCGCGCGATGGCGCGCCAACGACCTCCGTTCCCCGCGTCGCAGGGACTCCGCATGAGGCCGACGCTTATCGCGAGCGGGGAGACCCTCGCGTGGCTGCCACTGATCGCGACGGAGCAGGCGCGCGCGTCGACAAAGCTCGTCTCGGTGACGGGCGCGGTCGTCCGCCCCGGTGTGTACGAGGTCTCGCTCGGCTCGCAGCTGGGCGAGATCCTGAGCGAGGCCGGCGGCGCCAGCGGCAAGCTCAAGGGAATCCACGTCGGCGGACCGACCGGCGGGATCCTCTCGGCGTCGCGGACCGACACGCGATTCGACTTTGACGATCTCCGCGTCGCGGGCACCCACATGGGCTCGGCCCAGGTTCGCGCGATCGCGGCCACGAGGCGGCGGCGCTCTTCGCCTATCTGGCGAAGGAGAGCTGCGCCATCTGCGTGCCCTGCCGCGTCGGCACGAAGCGCGTGCAAGCGATTCTCGAGAGCACATATTCGGGCTTGGGCCGCGACACCGACCTCGCCTGGCTCGACGAGCTGGGGACGCACATGGAGAGATTCTCTTTGTGTGGGTTCGGGATAACCGCTCCGTCGATCCTCAGAACGACGATGCGCGAGTTCCCTGACGACTACCGGATTCACATCCAGGAGAAGAGATGTCCTGAGGGCGTCTGCCGGCCGGTGCGTAGTCGTCGGTACGAGACGATGGTCCAACCGTGACCTACGCGGGGAGCGCAGCGGGTGGCACCGGCGAGCGGGTTGTGCGCGAGCCGCGGGTCCCCCGGGGACCCACCACGCGGAGTGAGCGGAGCGAACGACGCGCTTGGTGGGGAGGGTGCGGCGAGCGCGCGGCCCCGAGCCGGGGACAGGACCCGCTGCGCTGCACTG
>VBGU01000406.1:1983-3760 GCA_005881085.1 Chloroflexota bacterium
AGCTCAGCGAGCGGGCTTCGAAGTCCCGACGCTGTGCGACGACGAGAAGCTCGCACCGGCTGCGGCGTGCCGCATGTGCCTCGTCGAGATCGAGGGCTACCACCGCCCGATGCCGTCGTGCCACCTGCCGGTCGAGCCGGGCATGAAGATCACGCAAGCCTCGGACTCGCTCTTCAAGCTCCGCAAGCAGAACCTCGAGTACATCCTCAGCGATCACAACGCGTACTGCATGCCACCGTGCCAGGTGAGCTGCCCGACCCACATCGACATTCCCGGCTACCTCGAGCTCATGTCGAAGGGCCAGCACGTCGAGGCCGCGCGCCTCGTAAAGGAAGTCCTGCCCTTCCCGTACATGCTCGGTCTGGTCTGCCCGAAGCCATGCCAGGAGGTCTGCCGTCGCGGTCTCGTTGAGGAAGAGATCGCCATCTGCCAGTGCCACGGCTACACCGGCGAGCTCGTCATGGAGATGGAGCAGGCGCCGACGCCGTTCCCGCAGATGGCGGCGACGGGGAAGCGGGTCGCCGTCGTCGGCGCGGGTCCCGCCGGGATGACAGCCGCGTATTACATCGCGCTCAAGGGCCACGCCGTCACGGTGTTCGACATGATGGAGAAGCAGGGCGGGATCGCCCGCTACGGCATCCCGGAGTACCGCCTCCCGAAGGTCAAGCTCGACAAGGAGCTGAACTCGGTGTGGCAGCTCCGAGACACGGAATTCAAGGGCGGCATGATGCTCGGCCGAGATTTCTCGATCGACGACCTCTTCACCCAGGGCTACGACGCCGTCTTCCTCGGGCTGGGCGCGTGGCGATCGAATGAGCTGCGCGTTCCGGGCGAGGATCTCCCTGGTGTCATCGAGGCCATCAACTACCTCCGCATGAACTCGGAGGGGAACCCCGTCCCGGTCGGCAAGGGGCAGAAAGTGGTCGTTCTCGGCGGTGGATTCACCACCTTCGACTGCGCGCGGACGTCACGCCGCCTCGGTGCCGAAGTGACGGTCGTCTACCGGCGCTCGCGAAAAGAGATGGGCGCGCACTACAGCGAGGTCGACGACGCGGAGCATGAGGGAATCCGGCTCGAGTTCTTCGCGGGCGCAATCCGAGTCGTAGAGAAGAACGGACGCGTCGGCGGGATCGAGTTCCAGCGGATGGCCCTCGGCGAGCCGGACGCCTCCGGCCGGCGCCGGCCGGTAGCGGTCGAAGGCTCGAACTTCACCATCGAGTGCGACACGGTTATTCCGGCATACGGCCAGGTGCCGAACCTCGACTTCTTCGAGCGCGAGCAGGGCGTCAAGGCGCGCTCATGACCGACCGCCCCGGCGTGTTCGCGGGGGGCGACGCGCAGATGGGCGCGCGGACCGTCATCGAGTGCGTCGCCCAGGGAAAGCTCGCGGCCAAGGCGATCGATCGCTACCTCGCGGGCGACGACATGGCGCGCGTCGCCGAGGAGATCGCCGAAGAGGAAGCCGTTCCAGAGCTCATCGACATCGTGCCGTACAAGCCCGAGGAGCCGCAGGTCCGGATGCCGATGCTGCCGTACAAGGAACGCGAGCTCAGCTTTCAGCTCATCGAGAACGGCTACGACAAGAACGCCGCGGAGAAGGAAGCCGCGCGTTGTCTGCAGTGCGTCTGCCCCGACGTCGGCCGGTGCCACCTCCAGCGGCTCTCGCTCGAGCACGGCCTCACCGACAACCGCTTCCACCGTGCGGAGCCCGTCGACTATCACGACTACGAGTACGACTTCAGCCACGACTTCATCCTTCGCGACCTCAACAAGTGCA
>VBGU01000148.1 GCA_005881085.1 Chloroflexota bacterium
TCGACGGGCTCATCCTCTTCGTTCCCACGTATCCGGTCGTTCTTTGGTCGGTCGTGCGACCCGACATCGTCTGGTGGCCGCTGATCCTCTGCAGCGCCGCGTCCAACCTCTACTTCACGATCTTCTGGTCGCGGTTGGGCCGAGGTCAAACACTGGGCATGCGGATCCGACGGATCCGTGTCGTTCGCGAGGATGGTCGCGACGTGGGCCTCGGTCGCGCCCTGGTGAGGAGTCTGGCCCTCTTTTTCGGTTCGGGATTCGGAATCGTGCCGCTCAGCGTGCTTCTCGACCGCGACGGGATCGGTCTTCATGATCGTCTCGCGGGAACCCACGTGATCAAGCTGGCGAAGCGGGGCGACCCGGGCTAGAACGCCGCGCCAAGATTGCGCGTTGCCAGAGAACTCTCGCCGCAGGCGAGCAATTGAGCAAGAATCCGCGGCGGATGGCACCGCTGAGCGAGGCGCAGCAGCTCGAGACGCTGCTCCAGCTCCAGCGCGACCTCGCGCTCGAGGCGAACATCGAGAAGGTCCTCCTCCACATCACCCTCGCCGCGACCTACATGCTCGATGCGGACCGCGCGACTCTCTACGTCGTCGACCAAACCCGAAACGAGCTCTGGTCGCGCGCGTTAACCGAGGGTGGGGAGCGCGGCAAGAGCGTCCTCGCCGTCAACGAGATCCGCCTGCCGCTCGACGGCCGGAGCCTCGCGGCGGAGGTGGCCCGGACGGGTACGTTGCTTCGTATAGATGAGCCGTATGAGGATCCGCGGTTCGACCCCAGCGTCGACGCTCGCACCGGTTACCGGACGCGCTCGATCCTCGTCGTGCCGATCGACTCACGCGACCGCCGGCGCCTCGGGGTACTGCAGGCCGTGAACCACGCGGACGGCCCGTTTCGCTCGGACGACGAGCGCTACGCGGTCTCGCTCGCGACCTCTGCCGGCATCGCGCTCGAGTACGTGCAGCTCTCCGCGGACCTCGCCGCCGAGCGGCTGCGTGTCGTGAAGGTGGCGGAAGAGGAGCGCCACCGTCTGGCTCGCGACCTCCACGACGGCGTCGCCCAAACGCTGGCCAACGCGGCTCTCGGCATTGAGCTCGCGCAGCGCCGGGCTAAGGAGGATGTGCCCGGCGCGATCGCCGATCTCGAACAGCTTCGTGGCCGGCTCATCGAGTCGCAGAGGGGCCTGCGCGACATCCTCTTCGCGCTGCGGCCCGTCGTGCTCGAAGACGGCGGACTCGGCGCCGCAGCTCGCGCCCTGGCGGAGCGCATCAACGGGCAGAATGGGTCGCGCGTCGTCGCGCGCCGCGTCGACGCGGACCGGCGATTCGCCCCCGAGGTGGAGGCGGGCGCGTTCACAGTCATCCGCGAGGCCGCCAACAACGCGATCAAGACGGGCCGCGCGGCCGAGGTGTCGATCGACGTGTACGAGGACAGCGGCGCGGTCGTAGCAATGGTCGAAGACAACGGGAGGGGATTCGATGTGGCGAGCACGCTTCAGGGCTATGCGTCCCGCGGTAGCCTCGGCCTCCTGCAGATGCGCGAGTCCGCGCGACTCATCGGCGCCGAGCTGTCGCTCGACTCGAGCCCCGGCCAGGGGACCCGCGTGCGTTTGAGGATCCCGTTCGCATGACCGAAGAGCAGTCAGCCGAAGAGCAGTCAGCCGCAGAGCGAGCCGCGGAACGGCGTCGCGTCACCGGGCGGCGGCGCGAGGATGCCGCCCTCGACCAGGCAACCTTCGCCGAGGCGTTCGTCGCGCTGACCGACGGCATCATCCTGACCGATCACGACGGCGTGGTCGTCAGCGCGAATCCGGCGGCCTTCATGATCCTCGGCGAGGACTCGCTCGTCGGAAACGTCTTCGAAGAGCTTCTCCTCGTTTCCGGTGCGACGCGCATCCAGGAAACCGACGGCCACCTGGTGCGGCGAGCGTGGTTCCCGCGCGAGGAGCGGATGGGCGTCCTCGAGATGATGTCGACGTCCCTCCCCGGTGGGCGCGCCCTCCACACCGTGCGCGATGTCACCGCGCAAGCGGAGCTCCTCCGGCTCAAGGAGGAGTTCCTCATGGAGGTCGCGCATGAGCTCCGGACGCCGATCTCGGGTCTCATCGCGTCGCTCGACCTCGTCGTCGACGACGCGCTCAACATGCCCCGCAACGAGCTGGCGCTGCTCGCGGGAGCGCTGCGGCGGAGCGCCCTCCGGCTCGAGCACCTCGTCGAGAACCTCATGGACGCCGGCAGCATCGAGGCCGGCACGTTCCAGGTGCGGGCGCAGACCGCGAGCCTCAAGCATTCGCTCTCCGAGGCCATGGCGTTCATCCACCCGATGCTGGAATCGAAGGGGCAGGAGCTCGTCAAGGCCTTCGAGCCGGACGCCGACCGGGTCCTCGCGGACGAGCGGCGGACCACGCAGGTGTTCGCGAACCTGATCTCCAACGCGAGCAAGTACGCGCCGGAGGGGACGCGCGTGACCGTGGCCGCCAAGAGCATCGAGGGATACGTCCGGATTACGGTCGCGGATGAGGGGCCGGGCATCCCCCTCGATGAGCAGAACCGCCTGTTCCAGCGCTTCTTCCGCTCCCGCACCGTCAGGGAGCAGGCGGGCGGGCTCGGCCTCGGCCTTTCGATCTGCCGCGCCATCGTCCACGCACAGGGCGGCGACATCTCGATCGATAGCACCCCTGGACGGGGAACCTCGGTACACTTCACACTCCCGAAGGCTCGGCACTTGGCTGAGGAGGCAGAGGACTAATAAAGCTTCTAGTCGTTGACGACGACCGCGACCTCGTGGAGCTTCTCGAGTACGCGCTTCGTCGTGAGGGCTACGACGTCTCCCGCGCCTACGACGGAGAGTCCGCGGTCGAGGCCGTCGGACGCGAAAAGCCCGACCTCGTGATCCTCGACATCAACCTGCCCAAGCTCGCCGGCTTCGTGGTGCTGGAGCGCATCCGGCACGTTGACGAGCACGTCGCCGTGCTCCTCCTCTCGGCTCGGCAGGACGAGAGCGACATCCTCCGCGGCCTGCAGCTTGGGGCCGACGACTACATCACGAAGCCGTTCCGCCCGAAGGAGCTCGTCGCTCGCGTGAAGGCGATCCTGCGCCGTTCGGTCCGCACACGCGGCCGTCCCGCGCCGGCGATCTACAAGACCGGTGACCTCATCCTCGACGAGGCGACCCACCAGGTGCGCGCGGACGGGGTCCCCGTGCATCTCTCGCCGACCGAGTTCAAGCTCCTCCGGCATTTCATGGCGAACCCGGGGCGCGTCCTCACCCAGGAGGAGATCCTCGAGGGCGTGTGGGGCTACGACGCGGACGTCGGCGGAGACCTCGTGAAGCTGAACGTGAGCCGTCTTCGGCGCAAGCTCGGGGCGGACGGCAAGCCGCGCGATGTGATCCAGACCGTGCCCGGGGTGGGCTACCTCTTCCGCGGCGCCGAGGGCGGCGTCACTCGCGAGGAGGCGCGTCCCCGCTAGTCACTTGCTGCCGTTTGTAGTGAGCCGGCGGCGCGTCGCTTCGAGATCCGCGGCATTGCTGAACACCGGATAGACCGCGAAGCCGGTCGCCTTCGAGATCGAGTCCACCGCGGCGGGGTTCGGCTGCGGCAGCGCCACCGTGAGGACCTGACCCTCGTGGCCGACGACCACCGCATTCCACTCGGACGCGAGCGTATGCGGAAGATGCTTTTGCAGCTCCGCCGTCGCAAGGCGCGCCGGATCCGCGAGATAGGGCGCCGACGGAAGGCTCATCGCGCGAGAGCGGATCGCGCCGCGCGGTCCCTCGCCGAGGGAGTGCTCCCAGACGCGGATGCCACCACCCGATTGCTTCGCGCGGTACATCGCAGCGTCCGCCGATTCCACAAGCGCCGCCGCATCGCCCGCCGGCCGCGGGAATGTCGCTATTCCGATCGAGAGCTGCAGGCGCTCGCGCGCCGCGACGAGCTCGGGCGGCAGCATCGCCTCGGACGCCTTCTCGAGGATTCGCGTCGCGACCCTGGTCGCCGCCTCGGTGTCGGCGTCCGGCAGGATGACCGCGAACTCGTCGCCGCCGTACCGCGTGGGCACGTCGTACAGACGCACCGCCTGCTTCACCGCGGACGCCACCGCCTTGAGGACCTCGTCTCCGACGGCGTGGCCGTACCGGTCGTTGTAGAGCTTGAAGCGATCCACATCGAGCATGAGGAGCGCGAGCAGATGCTCCGCGCGGAGCGCGCGGTTCGTCTCGGCCTCGAGGCGGCGGTCGAAGTGGCGGCGGTTGAAGAGCCACGTGAGCGGATCGGTCTCCGCGAGCCGTTGCAGGGCCTCGCCCTGCTCCTGCATCACAAGGACCTGCCCGATGTGCCCGGCCAGGAGCTCCAGCGTTTCGAGATCCGCGTCGTCGAAGGGCTGACCATCGTGCCGATCGGTCACGCTTAGGACACCGCGCGAATCATCGCCGACCAGGATCGGCACGCTCACGAAGGAATCGGACCGGTAGGTGCCCTCGCCCGACTGGATCGGCGCGCTCGACACGTGACGCACAAGGAGCGGACGCTTCGACTGTGCGACAAGGCCCACGACACCCTCGCCCGTCTTGACTCGCACACGCCGCATCACGTCGTCCGCGAGCCCAACAGCTCGCGCGATCACAAAGTCGGTGGAGTTGTCCTCCCGCAGGAGCAGAGACGCGCGCTCACCACGCACAAGCTCTGTGGCGACCTTGAAGATCGAGTCGAGCAGATCCTCTGCTCGTCTCTGACTCTGACTGTCCACCGATCCCCCATCCTGCGTCCGCCCGGGTCGCGATCGAAAGAGTGCCTGCTTGTTCGCTCGTGTCTTCGGCAGTCTCCTGCTCGGCCGATGCCGCGGCAAGTAACGGCGCGTATCGAGAAGCCGTCAAAGATGTCGCAGATGTGCACCGAATCGTCCGCGTAAGGCATCAGATGTTCTCGAGGGTAAGCACGAGTTGCGTGGTGCCCAGCCGACCCCCGGATGCGGGCTCCAGTGTGATCGCAACGCCGTCGCCTGCGCCAGGTGGCGCCGCGTGCGACAACGTGGACGCCCCGACGCTCACCAGTAGCGGCCGGATCGCGGCCAAGCCCGATGTTCCCCGCACGCTCGCACACTTTTGCGGCTGGGGACGAGCGGGAAGACGCACGATCGGGTATGGCGACCCCCGAGTGGGTATCACCACCGCCACACGCGCGTCCGGATTTCCGCCCGTTGGCGCGACCAGGCCCACGCGACCGTCCGCACGTCCGCATCAGGCGGCGGCCTGTTCTTCCACTCCCACGGTGAGAAGGACCCGTTTCCGAGCTGGATCGATGAGAACCGAAAGGCGTGATCCGACTTGTAACCCCGAGGCGCCGGGACCATCGAACTCAAAACGCTCTTCGAAGTTGCCGAGGGGATGGTGAACGTTTCGGAGGCCTCCAGCGGAGCCGTTCCCCATTGCGTCCATTGTTCTCCGATTTGGCCCTTCGGCCGTCTCCAGTCGCACGACGGACGCGTCAACGAGAAGGCCGTCGGCGAGAGCGCGCCTGACGCGCATCGAGTACCAAAACGGGATGATGATCACCAACGCACCGAAGACGAGGAACCATACCCCGAAGAGGTACGCCCACATCTGACCGTGGGCGCTGACGACGGCTACGAGCCCTGCGACAACGCCGCCCACACCGAAGAGTGCGGCGATGAGACCGAGCGTTGATCGCAAGACCGTGCCGAGCACGGCACCGTAACTGACGGGGCGCGGCGGAATCGGTGTTTGGCGAAGTACGCGCAGCACGAACCGCCGCAGTTTCGCGCTCGAGACGCGCATCGCTGGCAACTTATCGATCGCGATT
>VBGU01000149.1 GCA_005881085.1 Chloroflexota bacterium
GACGAGAAGACCCGATCACCGGACAGGCGATCTTCGCCTTCGTGACGCTTCGCGGAGGAAACGAGGGAAGTGAAGACCTGTCGAAAGAGCTACGCGAGCACGTCGTGAAGGCGATCGGATCGATCGCTCGTCCCAAGACGATCATGTTCACCCCCGAGTTACCGAAGACGCGTTCGGGAAAGATCATGCGAAGACTGCTTCGCGATATCGCCAACGGGACGCCGCTCGGCGACACGACGACGCTGGCCGACTCCACCGTGGTCGAATCCATCCGAACCGCATCGTCATCCGGTAAGGACGACTAGTAGCGGGCGGGACCTCTTCGACGCGTGCGGGTGGCACGGGCGAGCGGGTTGTGCGCGAGCCGCGGGTCCCCCGGGGACCCACCTCGCGGCATGAGCGAAGCGAATGACGCGGATGGTGGGGAGGGTGGCGGCGAGCGCGCGACCCCGAGCCCGGGACAGGACCCGCACGCACTCGGGACATGACCCTCGCGCTCATCCTGCGACAGGCGAAAACCCGAATTGACGATGCGGAAGGAAAGACGTAGACAAGCGCGCTATATCGCGTGCGTTGGGGGTTTGGTGGGAGGTGACGGCCAGGCAATCGAGCACTCATTGAACTGATCTTCTCGAAGCTCGTTCATCGCGTCGTCAGTAAAGGGGGAAACATTGGCAACGCGAACCGCCACCGCGGCCGCCACGACGAGGCCTACATATGGTCTGCCCTTCGTGATCACGGCCGCCTCGGCCGGAACCATCATCGAGTGGTACGACTTCTATCTCTACGCGACTTTGACTCCGTTCCTCGCGCCGATCTTCTTCCCGAGCGACAACCCGACCGCGTCCGCGCTCTCGGCATTCGCCGCGTATGCGGCGGGCTTCCTCGTCCGCCCCTTTGGCGCGGTGGTCTTCGGCGCGCTCGGCGACATCATCGGTCGCAAGTACACGTTCCTGGTGACCATCTCGGTCATGGGTATCGCGACCGTGCTGGTCGGCTTTCTACCGACGTACGCGCAGATCGGAGTCATCGCTCCGATCATCCTCGTGCTCCTCAGGCTCGCTCAAGGTCTCGCGCTCGGCGGGGAATACGGCGGCGCGGCGATCTACGTCGCGGAGCACGCACCCGACAACAAGCGCGGCCTCTACACGTCATGGATCCAGACGACCGCGACCGTTGGGTTCTTCCTGGCGCTCGCGATCATCCTGTTCTTCCGCTTGAACATGACCGCGCAGGACTTCGCGTCGCAGGGCTGGCGCTATCCGTTCTGGATCTCCGCGGTCCTCGTCGTGCTCGCCCTGTACATCCGGATCAAGCTCCAGGAGACACCTCTCTTCGCGCGCCTCAAGGAGGCGAAGCAGGCGGTCACCGGCGCCGGCAACTGGGCCAGCGAGGCCTTCAGCGGCCGGAAAATCCCCACGATCCTTCTGGTCCTCCTCGGACTCACCGCGGGCCAAGGGGTGGTCTGGTATCAGGGCCAGTTCCAGGCGAACTTCTTCATGACCACGTACCTGAAGCTGAGCTTCCAGCAGTCGTACACGATCATGCTCTGGGCGGTTGCCCTGGGCACGCCGTTCTTCCTTGTCTTCGGGTGGCTCTCCGACAAGATCGGCCGCAAGGTGATCATCCTGGCGGGCTGCCTGATCGCGGCAGTGACCTATATCCCGATCTACCACGCGATGACCGATGCGGCGAACGTGAAGCGCGACGCGACCGGTCTCATCACGGGTGCGGATCCGAACACGCTACTTCTCATCGGCCTGGTGTGGATCCAGGTCATCTACGTGACGATGGTGTACGGCCCGATCGCGGCATTCCTCGTGGAGTACTTCCGCGCGAAGGTGCGCTACACCTCACTGTCTATCCCGTACCACTTCGGGAACGGCTGGTTCGGCGGCCTTCTTCCGCTGCTCTTTACGGCTCTCGTCGGTGCGACCTACCCCGAGGGCGTCAAGAACGCCGCCGGGCAGCTCCTCTACGTCCCGTTCGGCAAGAACTTCTTCGGCCTGCCGATCGACTCATCGATCAGCCTCCGCCAGTTCAACACGACCAACGATCCGAACGGGAACCCGTATCTCGGGCTCGCCTACGTGATCACGGTCGCGCTGATGACCGTCGTCCTCGGCACGCTCTTCTTACGCGAACCGCGCGGGGCGAAGATCTGGAGCGAGGTCGGTGGCGAGGAACCGGGCATGCTCAGCGAGGCGACACCCGCCGAATAGAGGCACTCACCGCACATGAAAGAGGGAGGCTTCGTGCCTCCCTCTTTTCTACTTCTGCCCGAGACGCTTGAGCCGCTCCTCTTCAGCGATCTCCGCGTCGAGCCCCGTCCGCCGGCTCCATGACTCCCAGCCTTCCCAATTCGCCATGAAGAACGTGTAGCAGACGACGTACATGCCGGCGAGGAGGCAGATGGTCGATCCGAGGAGGAGGACTGCCCCTACGGGATCGACGGCGTCGGGTTGCGCGCCCACGGGGCAAGGCTAGTCCGCGAGCCCGGCCGCTGTCGTGTTTCAGTGCAAGAGCGGCTTCTCGAGCTGGACGTGCGCCGGAAGGAGCTGATATCCGAGCTTGGCGTTGATCTCGCGCATTGCCTTGTTCGGCTCGTCGTTGGTGGTGAGCATCGCGCGCAGGCCCTTCGCCTTCGCCCGCAAGAGCGCTTCGACCTTGATCGCCGTGGCGATACCGCGGCCGCGATAGGCGCGCCCGACCCCGGTCATCCAGGTATACCCATCCAGGGACTCGCGCTTCCCGGTCGTGGTCAAGGCCGCGATGGTCTCACCGTCGTACGCGATGACCGACGCGTCCGAGATCATCTGGCCGCTCTCGAAGGCGATCTGGCGGAAGCGCTCGAATGGCCAGTGCGGCGTTGGCGTCGCCCAGGGGATGTCCTCCCACATCGGCTTCTCCGCGTCGTGGAGGGCTCGGATAAACCGCTCGCGGCTCTCCCCGTCGCGGCCGTCGAGGATCTCGTCGATCGTCCGAAGCGCGATGCCCGATCGCCGGACCTCGTCGACGCCCGCGCTGAACGGGCTGGGATCGAAACTCGCGAGCTCGACGTACGACTCGATCCGACGGCCGATCTCACGGAAACCGCGTTTCGCGGCCCACTCCAACGAGTCGGGGTGCGCAGCGCTCGCACCGGCCAGGAATCGCGGTGCCTTTCGGCGCACGGCTTCGTCGAGGATCACCGCGAGCAGCGAGCTCGCGATTCCCTTGCCGCGATCCGCTCGCGCGACCGAGACGCCGCCGCTCTGCGCGCCGTCGGGGTGCCGGAATGCGCCGCCATTGCTGACGTCGGCCATCGCCGCGATGCGCCCCGATTCGTCCTCGACGACGAGTCGAAGGAGCGAATCGTCCGGGGACATCGCTTCCCAGATTCGCCACTCCTCGGCGCTGCCCTGCTCCATCAGCCCGTACCAGGTGTTTCGTTCGGCGATCCACGGCGCGCGGTCGCGCTCCTCGAATGGACGCGCGCGGTATCCCCTGGGGAGGCTCGCCGTCAGCCGGTCGGTATCCAGGGCGATCACCCGCGGGACGATAGTGGTGGGCATGCGGGCGTCAAATCGCGTCCGACACCTCGCCGTGACAAGACCGACATCGCTCCGACTTCATCAAGGCGGCCATGGCACCGCATTTGCCCGTATTTGGGCGGCCCACGGACGGTGTGAACCAAGGAGGTAATCGAATGGACGACAAGATCGAAGGCAAGTGGGACCAGGCCAAGGGCAAGGTCAAGGAAGAGGCGGGCAAGCTCGGCGGCGACAAGTCGACCGAGATCGGCGGCAAGGTCGATCAAGCCAAGGGCAAGCTCAAGGAAGGCCTCGGCGAGGTCAAGGAAGAGCTTCACGACGAGCGGGTCGACCGCTAACTAGCGCACCCGCGGTGACGCGAGGCCCGGGCGCACAATGTGACGGTGCGTCCGGGTCTTTGCTTGTTGCTCGTCAGCGCGGTTTTTCTCGGCGCCTGCGGCGCTCCGGTCGCGAAGACCGTGGCGCGCGACCTCCCACCGGTGACGCTCGTCGCGAGCGCGAACGATGAGGTCACCGTCAACGTTTTGGAGCTCATCTGTCAGAGCTGCGCCGAGCACATCGTTGCCAGTTGCCGGCAGATCGAGGGCGTCGTCTCGGTCAAGGCCGACCGCAAAGAGAAGCTGATCACCCTGCATTTCGATTCGTCTCTCACCACTCGCGAGCGGATCCTCGCTGCCGTCGACGACGTGGTCGCGTCCATCCCCTGACCCTCGGCCGCACCCTCGTCGCGCATCACGCCGATCCGATCGGACACCTTGTCGGCTTACTGTCGTTCGCTCGTCCGCGGCGTCGGGACGGCTGCTTTCTCTACGTCAGCGATCGCGGTCTCGCGAATCTCGTTCTGACCCGGCGTGGCTTCGGCGCGATCACGTTCGGCCACGTGATCGTCGCGAGCTTCGAACCGACGCCCGCGGTCTGGCGTCACGAGCTGCGCCACGTCGCGCAGTACGAACGCCTCGGGCTTTCGTTCCTGCCGCTCTACCTGTGGTATCGCGTGAGATACGGATATTTCGAGCATCCGTTGGAGCGAGACGCGTCGGAAGACCCTAGGCTCTTTTCGTAGTGGCCACGTACGACATCGCGATACTTGGCGGCGGCCCGGGCGGATACGTCGCGGCCCTGCACGCCGCCGTGAAGGGCGCAAAGGTCGCCCTCGTCGAGCGCGATCGCGTCGGCGGCATCTGTGTGACGGTCGGATGCATACCCTCGAAGGCACTCCTCGATTCGAGCCATGCCTACTGGCTCACGACGCACGGTGAGGACCACGGGATCCACGTCGATGGCGCGCGCTTCGAGCTCCCGAAGGCGGTCGCGCGTAAGGATCGGGTCGTCGCTCAGCTCGTCTCCGGGGTCGAAGCGCTCCTGAAAGGCCGAAAGGCCGATCTCATCAAAGGCGAGGGGACCTTCGTGTCGCCGACCCAGCTCCGGGTCGGCAGCCAGACCATCGACGCGAAGGCTCTGATCGTCGCGACGGGCTCGAAGGTCGGGACGCCTCCGATCAAGGGACTCGCGGAGGCGAAGCCCCTCGACAACGTGGGCGCCCTCGCGCTCACGGAGATCCCGAAGCGTCTCATCGTCATCGGCGGCGGTGCGATCGGGCTCGAGCTCGGCACCTTCTTTTCGGAGATCGGGAGCGACGTGACCGTCCTCGAGATGCTGCCGCAGCCGATCGCGTATGCCGATCCCGAGCTCGTGCGTCTCCTCGTGCGCGCGCTCGAGCAGCGCGGTGTCAAGGTTCGGGTGAACGCCAAGGTCACAGAGGTGAAGCGCACCGGGCCCATCGTCACGGTGAACGCCGAGATCGACGGGAAGCAGGAATCGTTCGAGGGTGAGCACGTCCTCCTCGGGGCCGGCCGGGTCGCGAACCTTTCGGGTGTCGAGCAGGCTGGCCTCACCACGAACCGCCTCGGCGTCACCGTCGATGACCGCATGCGCACGAACATCCCTGGCGTGTGGGCGATCGGTGACTGCATCGGCGATCCGCGCGCGCCGAAGCTTGCGCACGTCGCGTCGACGCAGGGCGAGGTCGCGGTCGACACCATCCTCGGGGAGGACACAACGATGGACTACGACGTCGTGCCGAACGTCGTGTACACGCATCCAGAGATCGCGCAGGTCGGGCTCACTGAGGCGCAGGCGAAGGAGAAGTACGGGGCCGACATAAAGGCCGCGCGCTACAACTTCCGCAGTTCAGGCCGCGCGCTCGCACTTGGCGAGGCGGACGGGCTCACGAAGATCATCACGGCGGGCAAGGACCAGCGGATCGTCGGCGTACACATCGTCGGCCCGCAGGCGAGCGAGCTGATCGCCGAGGCGACGCTCGCGATGCGCCTGGAGGCGACCGTCGAAGATGTGATCGCGACGATCCACGCGCATCCCACGCTGGCCGAGACCTTCCGCGAGGCGGCGCTCTCAGCGGCCGGTCGGCCGATCCACTCCGCGCGCTAGTCGCTCTGAAAGCGGACGTCTATGGCGCCATCTTTGTCCGCTTTGCGGATCTCGATCTGCGGCGCGCCCCGCTCCCGGAGTGACGCGTAACGCCACTCGGTGTCGGCGATGTCGGTGGTTCCGATGATGACCAACGCGATGCCGATCGCGCCATTCGCGTGATCGGCAGCGGCACCGCTCGGTACGCGGAACTCGCGCGGGGTGAGGTCCTCGATG
>VBGU01000154.1 GCA_005881085.1 Chloroflexota bacterium
CTTCGAAGGGCTTGAAGACCGTGACCTGACCCTCGAAGCGGTAGATCGAGCCATGAACGACGGGGATGCGGTGCTTTACCGATGCGTCGTTCAGGAGATAGCGGGTCGGAAAGTTGTCGGCGCCATCGATGATCACGTCGTAGCCCTCGATGATCCGGTCGATGTTCGCCGCGGTGAGACGCTCTTCGTAGCCGACGATCTTCACGTCGGGATTCAGCGCCTCGAGCGTTTGCTTCGCGGACGAGACCTTCGACTCACCGATCCGTTCGGTGGTGTGAAGGATCTGGCGCTGCAGGTTGGTGAGGTCGACGACATCGGAGTCGACGATGCCGAGCGTACCCACGCCTGCTGACGCGAGGTAGTACGCCGCCGGCGATCCCAGTCCACCCGCACCGATCAGCAAGACCTTGCTGTTCAGAAGCTTCTGCTGACCGGCCTCGCCGACTTCCGGGATCAGAAGGTGACGCGAGTACCGCTGCGCTTGCTCCGGCGTGAAGCTCGCGGGTGTTGTCCACGGCTTGCCGGAGTCCTTCCAGCGATTGAATCCACCGGCCATGGAGATGACGTTCTGGTAGCCGAGCTTCTGCAGAGTGTCCGCGGCCATCGCCGAACGCACGCCGCCCGCGCAATAGAGGATGGTGGTCTTGTCTTTGTCCGGGAGACGGTCCTCGGCCCACTGCTCGAGATAGCTTTTTGGGACGTGCACGGCGCCCACGATGTGGCCGGCGTTCCATTCGTCCTTCTCGCGAACGTCGCCGAGCTGGACGTCGCCTGAGCGAATCAGGTCCTGGACCTGCTCGGGCGTCGCCTCGTGGATCCGCTTTTTGATGTCGGCGAAGAAGTCGCGATATGTCGGCATTCGAGCTCCCTTGCGCTCAATGCTAAACCGACCTGTGCGCTCGGAAATTCCCGGTATGCTCGGATTCCCCCGTGGAGACGCTCTCCTTCGACCTGCTCCAGTTCCTCTACCACCTGGCGCTCGCGATCCTCGTCGGTGGGTCGCTCGTGCTGGGGACCGCGGTCGCGCCCGCCCTTTTCGCCTCGTCCCGCACATCCGCCGACGCGGGCACCCTCTTTGGAAGCGTGCTTGCTCGCTTTGACGGGCTCGCCGTCTTCTCGGTGATCGTGCTGATCATCACGAGCGTCCTCAAGGCGTTCGGCTTCGAGATCACCGGCACGCCGGACGCGCGTTTGGTGCTGCGCTGGGTCGCCCTCACGATTCTCGCCGTCGCGTCGCTCTACTCGAGCGCGTGGGCCAATCCGGTCGCGAGGCAGATCCGCGCTGCAACGCCTGGGTTCGAGGAGCAGCCGCAGAGCTCGCCCGCGCGCACCGAGTTCGCGAGGTTGCACCAGCGTTCGCGTCGCGCGATGTCAGTTGCGGTGGTCTTTGGGCTCTTTGCGCTCTTCCTGGGCTAGAACCTCCTCGTCTCCCATGCGACGTGCGATCTCGGCGAGCAGGTCCGCATCGCTCACATCCTCGAGTGCACCGACGCTCGTCTCCTCGTCATCGGGTACGACCTCGTCGTCGGAACCGCTGTCGTTGGCGATGGCCTCTTCCTGGCACTTGCGGCATACGAGGTCGGCGCCTCCGACGACCTCCGCCGGCACGTACACCTCCGGAAAGGAAGCGCCGCGTACCCAGTTCGTCGTGCTCGTCGCGTCGGTCGCGCCGCATTTGGGCTCGAGCTCGGACGCGCCCTTCAGATGGATGAGCCTCGGTTGACCGTTCATCGTGACACCCCCACGCTCGATCGCGATGGCCGCTGAGTATCGCCGACCGCGCGTCGCGCGCGCACCTGCGCCCTCCCGAGATGTCGAGCGAGCCCTCACTCGTCATCGCGAGAAGATCGCCGCGCGGCACGCCGTGAAGACCGCGGACGGGCTGGTGCGCATGGTCGACGATCTCGGTTTCTGCTTCGCGTTCACGGGCGAGTCGGCCTATCCGATCCCGGCGGCGTTCGACCACCTCGACACCCGCAGCGACGGCCGCAAGTGGGAATGGATGTGGGGTTGGAAGGACGAGCTCGCCGAGAAGAAGCGTCTCTACTACGGAAAGCTCCTCGTCAAGAAGCCGACGTTCGTTTCGCTGAAGATGCTGCCAACCTTTTATGCGACCTTTGGGCGCGCCGGCGATCCCGACGACCACCTCGAGGACGTGCGCGCGGGCCGGCTCTCCGAGATCGCTCGGCGCGTGATCGAATTCCTCGCGGTGAACGGGGAGACGCAGACCAAACGGATGCGGTCGGCGCTCGGCATCACCTCACAAGAGGGCAAGTCCGACTACGCGAAGGCGATCGAGGAGCTGCAGCGGCTGATGTACGTGGCGCGGGTGCGCGCCGTGGGCGAAGGGCGCGAGGACTACAACTACACCTACGACCTGTTCGTGCATCGCTACCCTGAAACGGTGCGCGCCGCGGCGTCCGCGTCGTCCGCGGATGCCATGACCGCGCTGCTCGCTCATCTGCTTGACCTTGCCGGCGGCGTGAGCGAAGCGAAGGTCACGAAGCTTTTCGATTGGAGCGAGGACCGCGTCGCGCACGTGGCACGAAGACTCGAGACGAAAAAACAGCTCGTTCGTGTGGGCGGCTTGCTCGTTCTTCCGACGCTAGGATAGGCCGGCCCCGTGGATATTCATCAGCTCCGGTCGTGGATCTTCGAGCTGTACGAGCCTCTCGAGAACGAGCGCCAGTACATCGTCTACGACGAACAACGCGGGAACCTGCTCATCGACGCTCCGCCGTTCAGCGAACGCGCGCTCAGGCTCGTGCGCGGTGCGGGGCCCGCATCTCTGCTGGTCGCGACGAACGCGGCGCGCGCAGCCGACGCCGGCAAGTACCGCGAGGCGCTCGGTCTCCAGGTGGCGGCGCACGCGGACGATGCGGATGGCATCCCAGGTGGACCCGACCTCGTTCTCGGCGACGACGAGCTCGTCCGTCCGGACGCCCGTGCGGTCCGAGTGCATGCCAACGGGTATGGCGCGACGGTCCTGCTCCTGCGCAAGGCCGGAGGCGTCCTGGTATGTGGCGACCTCGACCTCGCGAGCGACGCCGCGCGTGCGCTCCTTCCCCTGAGCTTCTCGGTCGTGCTGTCCGCGCGGCGGTCGCCGATGTGGAACGCGGGGAAGGACAATCTCCTCACGCTCCAGGACGAGCTCCCCAAACCGCGTAAGCAGTTCGGCATCCTCCTGCAGGCGCCGTGGGACCGCGCGTACAAGGGACGTCTCGAGGACAAGCTTGTCCCTCACGATCCGATCGTCCCGCGTGAAGTGACGGCGCCTCGCGAAGCCGCGATGGGACCCGAAACGCTCGTGGTCGCGAGCGCGGCTCGCGATCTGGTGGAACGGCCCCGGAGACCGGTTCAACGCGGGGGCTTGCCCCCGCGCCCCCTCACGGCCGCCGGCGAGACGCTCGCGTCCAAGCGCCCAAAGAGCTTCGCTGAGGACTGGGACGCGCCCGGCACGGCCCGGCCGCCGACGACCATCGCGAATCCCGCGACGGACATCCAGCCGCCGCCGCCGGTCGTCGCGCCACGCTCGATCGGCGACCGGTATCGCCGCCTTTCGGTCGAGGAGCTCGCGGGCGTGCCGTACGTGGATTACATCTGGGGCGGCATCGATCTCTCGCCCGATGGCAGCGAAGTCGCGTTCTCGTGGAACCGTTCGGGAACGTTCGAGATCTTCAGCGCGCCGCTGGACGGCGAGCGCATCTTCCAGCTGACCGAGGCGAACGAGCGATCGGTCTGGCCGCGGTGGTCACCCGACGCGAAGCAGCTCGCGTTCCTCCGGGATCGCGGCGGCGACGAGCGCTTCGACATCTGGCTCGTCGATCGCGACGGCGAGCACGAGCGCAATCTCACGAACGAGCCGGGCGTGATGCATCGCGATCTCGCGTGGTCTCCCGACGGCACGAAGCTCGCGTACACCGCCAACGCCGGCGCGAAGGCTTTCGCCGTCCACGTGATCGATGTCACGACCGGCGCGAAGCGCGCTCTCACGGAAGGAGCCCGCGACGATGTCCAGCCGCGATGGTCTCCGGACGGCACCCTGCTTGTCTTCGGGTCGCGGCGCGAGGACGTCCGCACCAACGCGGACCTCTACGTCGTCGCGGCAAGCGGCGGCGACGCAACTCGCCTCGAGACGCGCGGCGGGATCGATGGTGAGTCGGTCGATCCACGCTGGTCACCCGACGGAACGCGCATCTCGTTCACGACGGACACACGGGGACGGCAGGAGGTCGCGATCGCGGCCTACGCCGAGCGTGAAATCGGGCGGATCGAGCGCATGACCGACAGCATCCACGACGAGTACGGCGCGGTGTGGCGCCCGGACGGACGCGCGCTCGCATATCTCCACAACGAGGATGCGGCGGTCTCGCTCCGCAGGGTCTTCGCCGTTTCGCATGCCGACCACGCCGTGTCGGACATTCCCGGCATGCACGCGTCGCCCGACATCGGTCCCGACAGCGACACCACGGTCTTCCTTTTCTCGAGCCCATCCCGTCCGTGGGACGTATACGTGACGCGCGAGCGCGCGATCGAAGCGCGCGCGATCACTCGTTCGCTGCCGGCCACGATCGATCCTGAGACGCTCGTCGAGCCGTCGCATGTGCGGTACCCCGGGGCCGGCGGCGACGAGGTGCCCGCGCTCCTCTTCCTTCCGTACGCCGAAGCCCTGCGCGCTGAGAGGGTTCCGCCCGCGATCATCAACATCCACGGCGGACCCACTTCGCAGCACCACCGCGAGTGGAACGTCGTCACGCAGGTCTTCGTGAACGCGGGCTACGTCGTGCTCGAGCCCAACCCTCGCGGGTCCATCGGCTACGGCAAGAAGTGGCGCGAAGGGAACCGCCGCGACTGGGGCGGCAAGGATCTCGAAGACGTTGCTCGCGGCGCGGCCTGGCTCGGCGATCAGAAGCTTGCCGATCCCGCGCGGATCGGTGTGTACGGCCAGAGCTATGGCGGATACCTCACGCTCATGTCCCTCGCGCTCCGTCCGGATCGCTTCGCCGCGGGTGTGTCGGTCGTCGGGGTCGTCTCATGGAAGACGATGGTCGAGACGACGCGTGGGGATCTCCGCGAGTACCTGCTGCGCGAGCTCGGCGATCCCACCAAGGACGCGGACCTCTACCGCGAGCGCTCGCCGTTGACTCACGCGTCGAAGATCCGCGCGCCGCTTCTCGTGCTCCAGGGCGAGAACGACCCCCGCGTTCCGCGCAACGAGGCGGAGCAGGTGGTGAAGGCGCTGCGCGACGGCGGAAAGCCGCACGAGTACCACGTGTATCCCGGCGAGGGGCATGGTTTCCGCGTGACCGAGAACCGCATCGATGCACTCCGGCGCGCGCTCGACTGGTTCGACCGGCACCTGCGGCGCGCGTGAGCGCCGACGCGATCGTGGTCGGCAGCGGGCCGAACGGACTATCCGCTGCCATCGAGCTCGCGCGCCACGGGCGTTCCGTCACCGTGTACGAAGCGAACGACACGATCGGCGGCGGCTGCCGCTCCGCCGAGCTCACGCTCCCGGGATTCGTGCACGACATCTGCTCGGCGTTCCATCCGCTCGGTGCTGCGTCGCCGTTCTTCCGCGAGCTCGATCTGTCGCGCGAAGGCCTCGAGTGGATCGAGCCTCCCGCCGCGCTCGCGCACCCGCTCGATGATGGGACCGCGGTCCTACTCGAGCGCTCGATCGATGCGACGGCCGCGAACCTCGGCCCCGACGCGCGGGCGTACCGAAGACTCGTCGCGCCGCTCGTGCCCGAATGGGACCATCTCGCCGCGGACGCGCTCGGACCGCTCATCCGCATTCCGCGGCATCCGTTGGTCCTGGCGCGGCTCGGACTGCCGGGCGCGTTACCCGTGCGCCTCCTCGCGCGGATCGCGTTCAGCGGCGTGCGTGCGCGGGCGCTCTTCGCCGGCCTCGCCGCGCACTCGGTCCTGCCCCTCGACGCGCCGCTCACCGCGTCGTTCGCGTTGATGTTCGCGGTCGCGACGCACGTGGCGAACTGGCCGCTCCCGCGCGGCGGATCGCAGCGCATCGCCGACGCTCTCGCGGCGCGGCTCCGCTCCCTCGGCGGGACGATCGAGACCGGCCATCTCGTGCGCAACCTCGACGAGGTCGGGAGCGCGCGCGCATATCTCTGTGACGTGACGCCGCGACAGCTCGACGAGATGGCCGGTCCCCGTCTTGACGACCGTTATCGCGCCAAGCTCCGCTCGTTTCGCTACGGGCCCGGCGTCTTCAAGCTCGACTACGCCATGGACGGCCCGATCCCATGGCGCGCGAAGGAATGCCTCCGCGCGGGGACGGTGCACCTCGGCGGCACGCTCGACGAGATCGCCAAGAGCGAGGCGCAGATCGCGCGCGGTGTTCCGGCAGAGCGTCCGTTCATCCTCGTCGGACAGCA
>VBGU01000408.1 GCA_005881085.1 Chloroflexota bacterium
TTGCCGGGCCAGTCGTACTCCATGAGACGTTTGAGGGCCTCCTCGCTGATGGCCGCCGGCTGCGCGGTCGCGCTGTAGCGGTGCTTCGCGAGGAAGTGCTCGACGAGCGCGGGTATGTCCTCCTTGCGATCGCGGAGCGGCGGCATGTGGATGTTGATGACGTTCAGCCGGTAGAAGAGGTCGTCGCGGAACTTCTGCTGCTCGACCTGTCGCTGCAGGTCTTTGTTGGTCGCGCAGATGATGCGGATGTCGACCTTGATCGGGAGCGACGAGCCAACGCGCTCGATCTTGCGCTCCTGGAGCACGCGGAGGAGCTTCGTCTGCATCGGCAGGCTCATCTCGCCGATCTCATCGAGGAAGATCGTCCCCTTGTCGGCCATCTCGAAGCGGCCGCGACGTTGCGTCATAGCCCCGGTGAACGACCCCTTTTCGTGACCGAAGAGCTCCGCCTCGAGGAGGGTCTCGGGAAGCGCGGCGCACGACACCTTGACGATCGGTCCCGACCGGCGGTTGGAGTTGTAGTGGAGCGCCTCGGCGACGAGCTCTTTGCCCGTACCAGATTCGCCCGTGATGAGAACCGTCGCGTCGGCCTTGGCGACCTTCCCGACGGTCTTGTAAACCTCTTGCATCGCGGGCGAGTTACCGACGATCCGCTCGGTCTGGACCAGGGAGCTGATCTCATCGCGTAGGACCTGGACCTCACTCGTGAGATCTCGGTACTCGATAACGCGCTTCACCGTGTGGCTGATCTTGTCGAGCTCGAACGGCTTGGTGATGTAGTCGAACGCGCCGAGCTCCATCGCCCGGATCGCGTTATTGCTCGAACCGAACGCGGTCATGATGAGGACGCTCGTCTTTGGGGAGCTCACCTTGAGCTTTGAGAGGGCCTCGATGCCATCGAGCTCGGGCATCCGGACGTCCATGATCACGAGATCGGGATTGGTGTCTTTGACCTTCTCGACGACCTCGGTGCCGGTCGTCGCCTCGACCACGCTGTACCCCTCATCGGGCGACCAGAATCGTCCTTTGCGCCACTTTCCGTACGCTTCCTTCTCACGAGGGCTAAAGATCGGCTACTGGATGACCTTCCTCGTGCGGCTGGACCATTTTGTGTGCCGGTGACCGTACATGTCAAACCGGGCCGTCCCGGGGCGGGTGCGTACGGTCGGCGCTCAGGCCACGTCGCGCACGATCGGGATGAACGCTCCGACGATTGCTCCAACGACGGTTACTAGGCCGGCGAGCACGATAAGTAGCGGGACGCTTAGAGCGTCGGCGAGCGCACCGGTCAACACGATGACCGGGAGCCAACTCAGATTTAGGAGGGCAATCCGAGCCCCGAAGACGCGCGCTCGAAGCTCAGGAGGAGTGAGCTCCTGCGAAATTGTCACATTGGGTACGTAGAAAAGGACGTTGGCGATCCCGCCAAGCGCAAACAGGACGACAGCGACTTCGAACGTCGATGCGAACGCGAGCCCAATCAGGATTACTCCGTAGGCAGCGAAGCCAGCGAGCAGAAGGCGGCCTTTCGCGACACGGGTGAGTTGTGGCGCGATTAGGAGGCCGCTCACGACAGCGCCCACCGCGATCGCGCCTTCCGCGATTCCAAACTGCGACGCGCCTAGCTCCGCGTTGCCTCGAGCGAAACGTTGGAAAATGAGTGAAGGCGCCAGACTCGAAGCAACAGGCAGCGACAATTGGCAGACCAATGAGAACACGGTGTTCGTGCGTAATACCGTGTTACGCCACAAGAACCGGAGGCCTTCGACCGCATCCCGGCCAAGAGGCCCGAGAACAAGCGGTCTGCGCTGTTGGACCCGAACGCTAACGAGGAGCGCCGCAGAGATCAGAAATGTCAGCGCGTCGAAGTAAAAGGCGCCCTCTCCAATCGACGCCACCAGAAATCCAGCAGCTAAGGCGCCGAGGACCTCGACAGCCCTGTCACTCGAGTACGTGAGGGCGTTCGCACTCGCGAGGTTTTCGGGACCAACGATGCGCGGAACAAGAGCTAGGCGAGCAGGGTTGAAGACCGCGCCGCACGCCGCCGCCGCAAGAACGAGTAGATAGGGAACAAACAATGGAAGGTTTAGGGCGAGGGTCACGGGGACCGAGCCGACGAGCACAACGCGCGCAAGATC
>VBGU01000124.1:0-6057 GCA_005881085.1 Chloroflexota bacterium
TGTTGTCTTCGGCGTCGATGACACCGAGGACCGGCGTCGGCGTTCCGGTGGATAGTCCATTCGAGGTCATGCCGCGGGCCGCGAGGTAGTAGCGATCGTCACCCCCGTTGAACCAGACCTCATCGGACCCGCCTACCTGGGTGATCGTGGCGATGGTCGAGCCATCGCGCGCGTTCATGACGATTGTCTGCGCGTGCGCGCCCGCTGCGATCGCGTCCTGGCTGCAGCCGACGAGAAGATGCTGGTGCGGCCCGAGAGCAAGTCCGGCGGGTTGGCAGCTCGCGACGGGGAACATCGTGCGCAACGAGAACGAGCGTGGATCCATAACCGCGATGCCCCCATGAAGTGGATCGGCCCCGAGCTGCGGTACGGACATGTAGAAGAGATGCGTCTCCGGGTCCCAGACGGGCTGCTCGAGGCCGTTCGTCGCAGCCGGGAAGCTGATGTGGCCGAGGATGCTGCGGTCACGTTCGCTGATGAACGTCACGAAGGGCGTGGCCTCGGCGTCATTCGCGATGATGATGACGTGGTCGCGCTGGTCGAAGGCGATCTCGTCCGCGCGATTCACGCCGCCCGTCGAGATGGACCTCACAATCTGCCCACTCCGCAGGTCGATGACCTTCACGGTGCTGTCGCCGTCGCCCGCCCAGAGCTCATGGCGAGAATCGAGGACAACGACTCCGTTGGGCCCCGCGGTGTCGTTGCTTCCGTTGAAGCCGACGAAACCGCCGATCCGGGATATGAAGGTGTTGTTCCTGGCGTTGACGATGTCGATGCCCTTGTTCGACCGGTCCGCGAGGTAGTACGTCTGTGACGAACGGTCCACCCAGCTGATGTCGAAGCTGTTCAGCGGAGCGCCGGGAACAGAGATGAGGGCGATCTGGCGATACGCATCGTCGTCGCGGTGCGCGGCGGCGATGCTGCTGGAGACGGCGAGCGAGATCACGCTGAGCGCGATCGCGGTGAACCAGAGACGGGAGCGGTCCATGAGTTGCGACCTCCGATATCCGTGGCTGGGACAGTCATGTGCGGAGCGTCGGCCAGTCTCACATCTCACAGGCCCGCGTCAAACGCCGGCTGTCCGAATGCCCAGTCAACAGGCAAGCATCAGCCGCGAAGAAGGACCTCCGTTTTCGTGCCATCGTGCGGCGGCCCTACTGGCTTTGCGTCATGCACGGCGCCGTGGCAAGCAAACGTCAGCAGAGATGCCGATCGCACTTCGTTCCGTACCCGCTGCGTCACGACTCAGTTCGCGTTGCTCACTTGCGCTCGACGATGTGAAAGAGCATCGCTACAGAGCCGGGGCCGGACGCGGAGCGTGGCGGTCAGGCGGTGGTTCTATTGTTCGCTCCTCGACCCCGTAGAGCCAACGCCGCCGGAGCGCCGAGAACTCGATCGCCCCGTGCAGCAGCATCTGCGTCACGACGACCGCGGTGAAGAAGCTCACGGCGACTCCGATGCCGAGCGTGAACGCGAAGCCCCTCACCGTGCCGGTGCCGAACAGGTAGAGGATCCCGGCCGTCAGCACCGTCGCCAGGTTCGAGTAGAAGATCGACGGGAACGCGCGCTTGCGACCTTCCTCGACGGCGACACGGAGCGACTTCCCCGAACGCAGCTCTTCCTTGAGTCGCTCGAACGTGAGGACGTTCGCGTCGACGGCCATACCGATCGACAGGATGAATCCGGCGATACCGGCGAGCGTGAGGGTGACCGGGATGAGTCGGAAGATCGCGTAGGTCAGCGCCGTGTAATAGAGGAGCGCCATTACCGCGAGGACTCCCGGCACGCGGTAGTACGCGACCATGAAGAAGGCGACGAGCAGCAGGCCCATCGCGCCCGCAATGAGGCTCCGGTCCACGGACTGCCGGCCCAACGTCGGCTCGACGCGCTGCGACTGGATCACCTGCAGCGAAACGGGCAGCGCACCGGAGTTGATGAGGTTCGAGAGCTGCTTGGCGGACGCGACCGTGAAGTTTCCGCTGATCTGGCCTCTGCCCGAGGAAAAGACCTCTTTGATCTGCGGGGCGGATATCTCCTGTCCATCGAGCGTGATCTCGACGTTCTGAAGGGTGAAGTCCTTCGAGAGCTGCACCCAGCGGTCGGCGTCCGCACCCGTGAACTCAAAACTGACGACTGGCTGATTCGCTTGGTCGAAGACCACCTGAGTCGGTTTGAGGTTCTCGCCCGTGAGAGGAGGGGTCAGTGACTTGTATTTTCCGGGGTTGTCTTTGTCCGGGACCTTGATCTCCAGCTTCGCCTGCCTCGTGGCAATGTCGTTGGCCTGCTGGATGTCGTCGATGCCTGGCAGCTGGAGGAGGATCTTGTCGTCGCCGACGGCCTGGATCACGGGCTCGGAGACGCCGAGGCCGTTGATGCGCCTGTCGATGACCCGCCGCGCGCGGTCGTTGTAGTCGGCCACGCTCTGGCCCGCGGGAATCTCGCTGATGTTCATCTGGAGGAGCAGCTGCGTCCCGCCCTGAAGATCAAGGCCGAGGTGGGTCTTGATCTCCTGGTTCACCTGGATCGGGCCGAGGTTCAGGCAGATCCCGGGGCAGCTCGCCGGGAATGGGAACGAGATCTGGTGCTTCGGTATGTCGATAAAGGCCGACAGCACGAAGACAAGGAAGACGAGCCAGGGGAACGCGCGATTCACAAAAGAAAGTCTAGGGGTTCACTACGCGTCGCGCTGCGCTTTGAGCCGCTCACGTGCCTCGCGCATCTCGCGATCGAACGCGGTCTCGCCAGGGATCGGCTCGCTCGCCTGTGTCGTAGCCGGAATCGCGGCTGCGGGTGGCGCAGCGGCATCCGCCGCCTTGTCCAGGAGCTTGTCCGCGTTGAGGAACTCCTCGCGGAGCTGGTCCGACGTCCTGCGCAGATCCCCGACCACGCGGCCGATATCACGCGCGACCTTCGGCATGCGCTCGGGCCCCAGCACGATGAGCGCGATGATCAGAAGCAGGACGAGCTCTTCCGGCCCGATGCCGAACATCAGCGGCCTCGCGCCGTCGCCGCGGCGCGCGCGGCGTTCGCGGCCTCGCGCAGGGTTCGCGCGGCTTCCCCCGCCGCCCTCTCGAAGTCATCGCCCCGGCTCGCGTAGAGGACCGAGCGCGACGCGGAGGGGAGCACGCCGGCGCCGCTCGCGTCCATTCCCGCGCGGAGGGCGATGCCGATGTCGCCGCCCTGCGAGCCGATGCCAGGCATGAGGAACAGGCGGTCCGGTGCGAGCGCGCGGAGGCGTCGCGCCTCGTCCGGATACGTCGCGCCCACGACGAACCCGCACCGCTCGGCCGCGAAGCGCTCGACACACCGCTCGACGACGCGCTCATACAACGGACGCCCCGCCACCTCCAAGTCCTGAAAGTCACCGGCGCCGGGGTTGCTTGTCCGTGCGAGCACGAACGCGTAGCGGCCGCCGGTCGTGAACGGCTCGATCGAATCGAGCCCGACGTAAGGGGCGACCGTGGCCGCATCGGCGTGGAACGAGTCAAACAGCGCGTCGGCGTACGCCGCGGACGTGTTCGGAACATCGCCGCGCTTCGCGTCGAGGATCACGGGAATGTCCGCCGGGATCGCCTGCAAGGTCAGCGCGAGGACATCCATCGCGGCGCTCCCGTAGCGCTCGAAGAATGCGAGGTTGGGCTTATACGCACAGACGTGCGGCGAGGTCGCGCGGACGATTCGACGAAGAAAACGGACGGCCGCCTGCGGTCCGCGGCCGAGCGACTCGGGGATCGACGCGGCTTCAGGATCGAGGCCGACACAGAGGATGCTGTCGTGCGCGCGCTGCGCCGCACTGAGCTTTGCGAGGAAGGTCAACTCAGCCGAATATGATACGGACGCTTCCGCAAAGAAGGAGGGGATTCATGCGTAGCACCTTGCGCGGCCCGTTGGGGTGGGCGCTGGCCGCGGGTCTTGTGCTCGCTACGGCTTGCAACAGCGTCGGGACGCCCGGCGCGACGAGCAGTCCGACCAAAACCGCACGGATCGGCGGACTCGATCGACCGATCCAGCTCGCGTTCACGCCGTCGACACAGGCGGCCACCATTTCCACGAACGGCGCTGCGATAAAGAGCGCGCTCGAAAAGTCGACTGGACTGCGGATCAACGTGACGGTGATGACGAGCTACGCGGCGCAGGTCGAGGCGATGTGCTCCGGCAGCATCGATATGGGCTTCTTCGCGCCGCTCCAGATGACGCTCCTGCTCAGCAAAGGATGCGGCACGCCGGTCCTCGGCGCGCTCCGCAAGGATGACACCGGGCAGCTCTCGACAACGTACAAGTCGCAGATCCTGGTGAGCGTCGCGAGCGGCATCACCGACATCAACGGCCTCAAGGGCAAGAAGTTCGCGTTCGTCGACCCGCTCTCGGCTTCGGGTTACGTGTACCCGACGCTCGTCGTGAAGAACAAGACCGGCCAGGAGCCGAAGACGTTCTTCTCGAGCACGATCTTCGCCGGCGGCCACCCGCAGGCGGCGCTCGCCGTCTACCAGGGCACGGTCGATGGGGCGGCCACGTTCATCGACGCGCGCGACAGCCTCGTGGCGACGACCCCCGACATCAAGACGAAGACAAAGGTCATCGACACGGCCGGGCCGATACCGAACGACGGTGTCGCTCTCGCCAAGAATTTCCCGGACGACATCGCCAAGCAGGTGAAGGACGCGCTCATCGCCTACAGCAAGGCCGACGACGGGAAGAAGGTCTTCAGCGCGCTGTTCTCGTGGGACGGGATACAGGAGATCAGCCCGAGCTTCTACGACGACATGAAGACGGCCGCGGCTCTCGCGGGCGTCGACGTGCAAGGACTCGCGAACGCGACGCCCAAACCCGCCGCAACGACAGCGGCACCTTCGAAGTCGCCCTAGACATTCCGCTCGCTTACACACGAAGGCCGCCGGACGCTCCGGCGGCCTTCTTCTTTCCATAGACTCCCGCGGTGGGGGCGGTGCTCGAGATCCGGGACCTCGTGAAGATCTACCCAAGCGGGACGCGCGCGGTCGACGGTGTCTCGCTCGACATCCAGCGCGGCGAGTTCGTCGTCCTCATCGGCCTCTCGGGCTCGGGCAAGTCGTCGCTTCTGCGATGCATCAACCGCCTCGTCGAGCCGACGAGCGGACGCATCGTCTTCGACGGCGCCGACGTGACCCGCGCCAGCGGCCCTGAGCTGCGGCGGATCCGCCGGCGGATCGGGATGATCTTCCAGCAGTTCAACCTGGTGCGCCGCACCTCGGTCTTGAGCAACACGCTTTCGGGCCGCCTGGGCTATCGGACGACATGGCGCACGATCGTCAGTCGTCCCTCGGCACAGGACGTCATCGCCGCTTTCGAGAACCTTGGTCGCGTTGGGATCGCCGACAAGGCATACGCGCGCGCCGATGCGCTCTCCGGCGGTCAGCAGCAGCGCGTCGGGATCGCGCGAGCGCTCATGCAGCGACCCGACCTGATGCTCGCCGACGAGCCCGTGGCGAGCCTCGACCCGGCAACGAGCCACTCGGTCATGAAATACCTCGAGGAGATCAACAAGAAGGACGGGATCACCGTCATTTGCTCGCTGCACTTCCTGTCGCTCGCCCGTCGCTACGGCACGCGGGTGGTCGCGCTGAAGGGTGGCAAGGTCGCGTTCGACGGCCAGCCGAGCGAGATCGACGAACGGCGCTTCAAGGAGATCTACGGTGAGGACGCGATCGAGGTCGAGATCGGCCCGTCGATAGCGCAGCCCATGAGCGCGACCGATGCGGCACTCGTCGCACTCGCCGACGATGCCGATATGGGACGGCCCGATCGCTGATGGCCGAATACTTCGCCGCTCGCGGACTGCCCGTCCCTCCCGAGCTCACGCGCAATCCGCTGACGCAATGGCGCCGCCTGCTGGTCATCGGCGCCTCTGTCGCGGTCGTGTACCTCGGATTGCGGGTGACGAACCTGGATTTCTCACGGGCGAACCCAGAGCACGCTGCCTCAGTCATACGGGAGCTCTTCAACTGGGACTTCCGCATCCTCACGCCACAGAACGAGTTCGAGACCTGGTGGGACACCGCCGAAGGCCAGATGGTCGTC
>VBGU01000124.1:6129-11906 GCA_005881085.1 Chloroflexota bacterium
TTCCTGGGCGCGCGGAACGTCATGGCCGGCAATCCGATCACGGCGGGCATCTACATCGTCATCCGTCTCGTGTTCACGATCGTGCGATCGATCGACGTCCTCATCGTGGTGATCATCTCGAGCGTCCTCCTTGGGATCGGAAGCGCCGCCGGTGTAGTCGGCCTCGCGTTCCACAACGTGGGCGTGCTCGGGAAGCTCTATTCAGAGGCGATCGAGGGGATCGACCCAGGCCCACTCGAGGCGATCACGGCCACCGGCGCCAACCGTATCCAGGTGATCTGGACAGCGGTGATCCCGCAGATCGTGAACCCGTACATCTCGTTCACGATCTATCGGCTCGACGCGAATGTGCGGCTCGCTCCCATTCTCGGGCTGGTCGGCGGAGGCGGCATCGGGATCCTGCTCTTCCAATCGATCAACCTGCTTCAATACGGCGCCGCCGGCCTGATCATCTTCATGATCGTCATCACCGTGGCCGCGATGGACTTCGCCTCGGCGCAGATCCGCAAGAGGTTGCTCTAGCGGTTTAGCACGCGCCTGATACGGATTTCGCCGACGCGCCTCATAGGATCGCCGCGTGTTCGCCTCTCAATTCACTGGCTACTGGCGCGACGGCAAGCGTGTCGCGATGGATCGCAACGCCGTCCTGCCCGACCGCTGCTTCAAGTGCAACGAGCCCGCCGATGGCTACCGGCGGACCGTGAAACTGACGCACGTACCGCTCGGCGCCGAGATGATGGTCGGCGCGATCGCCTATGCGTTCGCGAAACAGGCGAAGGTCGAGATCGGATTGTGCGAGCGCCACCGCCGCTCCCGGGCGACCAATATCGCGCTCGTCTCTCTCGCGGTCGTCGGCGCCTCGATCCTGGTCTTCACGCAGGTGCACGCGACGGACGTCGTCCTTCCGCTCCTCGCGACCGTCGGCCTCATCGGTGGCGTCATCGGACTCCTCTACGCGGCGGTCGGCACTCGCATCGTCCGCGCGACGAAGATCACCGATACCCACGTGTGGCTCAAGGGCGCGGGCGAGTCGTTCCTCGCGTCGTTGCCGGATGCGCCCGCGGTGGGCGCCGGCGGGACGCTTCCGACCCTCGACGTGGCGAACGTCGCGCCGGCCGATCCGGCGGTCGCGGCCGCTGCCGCGTTTCGCGACGTCCGGAACGGCGCGCTCACATTCCTCGCCGGCTGCATTGTCACGTTCGGGACGTACGCGCTGCTGCCCGGCCGGTACTTCATCGCCTGGGGAGCGGTCATCTACGGGCTCGTTCGGCTCGTGCGTGGTGCACGCGTCTACCTCAAGGTGCCCGCGGAACATCGGAGGATGGGCCAAGCGCTGATGCTTGTCGCGATCGTCGGCGCGGGCATATTCGCCGGAGGATGGGTCGTCACGAACGAAGTCGCGGCAGTGACGCAGGCGAACGAGTTCGATGCCGCGCTGACCAGTGCCGCGCAGTTCCAGACGCAGGGTGCCAGGCTCTTTCGAGACGTCATGAACCGAGACGGCTGGAGCCCACAGGACGCGGCGGACATGCGCCAGGTGGCTTCGTCCTACGGCAGGGCCGCCGATGTGCTCACGGCTTCGAGCGTCCCCGCCGAGTACGCATGGTACCGAGACGGACTCGTACGCAACTACCGCGAGGCGGTCGACATCGCCATGCTTTTTTCGCGCTTGACCGGCGCATCGACTCAGGGTGAGTTTGACGCTCTGACTGCGAAATGGAGCGCTCGGGTGAAAGACCTGGGACAGCTACAAGCGCGACTGGAAGCGCAGCCGACCCCTTCGCGTTAACGAATCACGCGCCCCAAGCGGGCCGGCTCGCGCCGTCGATGCCTTCTCCGCGCGTGAGCTTCACCGGGTTCTTGGCCGTTCCGCCGGTCAGCACGTCCCCGAGATCCATCGAGTACAGATCGATGACCCCACCCGTCTCCCTTAGGAATGCCATCTGTTTCCCGTCGGGTGAGAACACGCCGTTCCAGCTCGCGCCGTCGCTCGTGAGCGCGATGTCCTTGGCTGTCCCACCCATTTGGATCGCGTGGAGATCGTTCCGGTTGTCGTGGCGCAGCGTGTACACCAGCCACGTGCCGTCGGGAGAGTACGAGGCTCGGTAGGGCTCGCCGTCGGGGGTCGTCACCGGGGTCGACGCGCGGCCATCCGCGGGCACCAGGAGCAGGCGCGGATTCCCGAGTGTGTACGAGGTGACCGCTACGGTCTTGCCATCGGGCGACCACGCCGGATCGGCGAGGTTCGAGCCCTGTGACAGAGCCGCGCCGATCTGCCTTCCCGTCTGCGCGTCGAAGAGCATGAGGTCCGAGTAGCCGTGGCCGTCGTCGGCGACAACCGCGACGCGCTTACCGTCCGGCGACACCGTCGGGCTGTCGAACCAGGTCACGACGTGAAAGCCATCGGCTGACTTGACGAGGCCGTTCACCAGGACCGTTTCGTTTCCGCCCTCGCTGCTGCGCGACACGACATTCGAAAACCGCAGATGTGCGGGAACGACCTGTCCATCGACCAGCCGCTTTCCGTCGATCTCCTCGACGCGCGCGAAGAACACTGTCCGCCCGTCATTCGAGATGCTCGGCTGATGCGAGCGGCCGTCGGAGGTCAGCGGGACGTAGCCCTTCCCCGACAGAACGAACACGTCGCCGCGGAGCGCGAACGCGATCGTTCCGCTGACATTGACGTTCGCTCCCGTCGGGAGCGGAACGAGGGACACCGGCTTCGTTGGGGTCGGCGTCGGACTCGACGGCGGGATGAACGCCGGACCGACGCGCAGGCCCATCCCCAGGTACAGGACGAGGAGAACGGCCGCGACGCCCGCGAAGACGAGCTCGCGTGACCGACCCATTACGAGGTCGCCTCGACCGCGGCGACGATCCGATCGATCTCCTTCGAGAGCAGCGGGCCGTTGACGATCTCGAGGAATCCCTCCGCCGGCGGCTCGAACGGTTGGGCGCGCATGCGCTCGTAGATCGGCTCGTCCGCATCCGAGTGATCTCTCGCTGCGCGACCCGCGCGGCGCGACGCGAGCCGAGCGCGGGTGTCTTCGTCCGACGCCGTGATCCGCACGTACGTCACCGGGATCCCGCGGCGTCGCGCGGCGTCAACTGTCGCGGCGCGGTTTCGCGCGACGAGGTTCGTGGCGTCGACCACGACGCGATGTCCCTCGCCGAGCAGACCGTCGACGATCGCGGTGGCGGCCGCGAAGACGGCTCGGTTCTCCTCGTCCGCGTAAGACGCCGCGATGAAAAGCCTGCTGCGCAGCTCGTCGCTCGCTACGTGAGCCGCGCCGAGCCGACCGCAGAGAACTCGCGCGCAATGCGATTTGCCGACGCCTGGGAGGCCCATGACGACGATGAGCGCGGGCTTCCCGTGCGGCGTCGCCGGCACGGTCGCGATCTCGGCGCGGAGCTGCGGCGCGAGCGCATCGGGTCGAGCCGCGTACGCGCGCGTCTGCGCCGCGGTCGCTGAGGAACGTCGCCTCACGTGCCAAACCCGAGCGTTTTCAGCGCGTCGCGCGCCGCAGTGGCCTCGTCGTAGGGACGTTTCTCCTCGCCCACGATGATCGATTCCTCGTGCCCCTTGCCGGCAAGGAGGACCGTGTCCTCCGGCGCGGCGCGGCGGATGGCCTCGCTCACCGCCTCGTGGCGGTCGTCGATCACCAGGTAGTCGGTGCCTTTCCGCTTGCCCGCGTCGATCGCGCCCTTCTCGATCTCCTCGAGTATCTTCGCCGGGTCCTCGAGGCGCGGGTCTTCCTGCGTGATCACGAACAAGTCCGCGTACTTCGCGGCGATCTCGGCGAGCGCCGGCCGCTTCGCGCGATCGCGCTCGCCCGCGCTCCCGAAGACCGCGATGAGCTTTCCCTTCGTGAGCGGCCGCAGTAGGCCGAGCACTTTGTCGAGTGACTCCGGCGTGTGCGCGTAGTCGACGATCACGCTGAACGGCTGCCCGCTCTCGACGCGCTCCATGCGTCCGCGCACAGCGCGCGCTCGCGACAACGCTTCGCGCGCGTGCTGCAGCGTCGCGCCCGCGGCGAGACCCGCGGCCGCGGCCGCGAGGGCGTTGTGCACGTTGAATCTGCCGACGAGCGGAAGCGTCAACTCGACCGACTGCCCCGCCGCCGTGATGCGCATGCGGGACCCCGACGCGTCCGACGAGAGGACCGCGCCCTGGACGTCGCACAGCGCCTCGATCCCGTAGGTGACGACCTTCGCGCCCTCCGCGCGGTCAGCGAGGTAGCGCCAGTGGCTGTCATCGCCGTTCAGCACCGCGGTCTTCGGAATTCCCTTGTCGGTCGAGGTCGCCAGCATCGCGAAGAGCTCGCCCTTCGCCTCGAGGTACTTCTGGAGGCTGCCGTGAAAATCGAGATGCTCCGGCGAGAGATTGGTGAAGACCGCGATGTCGACCTCGGTGCCGCGCAGCTTGCGCAGCGCGAGCGCGTGGCTCGTCGCCTCGAGCACGCCCCACGTCCCCCCGGCGACGAGCAGTTCGGCGAAGAACTCCTGCACCTCGACCGCTTCCTGGGTGCTCTGACGCGTCTCGTTCTTCCACTCGTGATCCGCGACCTTGAAGTCGACCGTGGTCGCGAACCCGGTCTTCGCACCCGATGCCTCGAGGACGTCGGAGACCAGGTGCACGGTTGTCGTCTTTCCGTCGGTCCCGGTGACCGCCGCGAGCTTCAGCTTGCGGGTCGGGTGATCGAAGAACTCCGCCGCGACGTCGGCGAGCGCTGCGCGGGCGTCGGGCACGAGTGCGACAGGGACACGAACGTCGATGGGATGCTCGGCGATCGCGGCGACCGCCCCGCGCCCGACGGCCTCCTTCGCGAAGCCGTGCCCGTCGCGATGAAAGCCGGGGACCGCGACGAACAGCGCGCCTTCCTTCACCTTTCGCGAGTCGTACGCGATCTGGCGAATGTCGATGGCGGCAGCGCCTTCGGGCACCGGGATCTTGGTCGCTTCCAGGAGCGCGCCGAGCTTCACCGGCGGAGGCGGCCCACAAGACGAAGCGCGTTCGTGTACAGCGGCTCGGCGAGCGCATACGCGCGGTACGCGAGCTCGTTCGAGACGGCATCGTGTGCGCCGACGAACCGCCGTGGCGTACCGCCGAATCCCTTCTTGAACATGTAGGGCCCGTACATGGGGTCGTCCTTTCGTGTGACGTCCGCGGGAATGCCGCCGAAATCGAATCGGCGCGCGCCCCCCTTGCGTGCTTCGATGATGCACCGCCACAGAAGCGCGTATGCCGCATGGGCCGAGCGACCAGCTTCGTTCGTCGCCGCGCTCTGATAAACGTCGCGCTCGCCACAACGCCAGGTCAGCGCGCCGGCGACCGGCTTGCCGTCCTTCTCGGCGAGGCGGATCTTCGCGTGTCCTTTCGTGACCAGAGTTCCCCACATACGGCGGTAGTAGTCCCAGGTGCGCGTGATGAACCCGGCGCGCTGCCCGGTCTCGACGTAGAGGTCGTAAAGAGCGCGCAGGTCGTCATCGCCGCTCGCATCGCGGACACTCACGCCGCGCTTCTCCGCGTGGCGCACGCTCCAGCGCGTGTCCTTCTCGAGCGCCGCGAAGAGCGCGTCCTCCTCCGGCGCGAGATCGAGCTCAAGCGTGGCGATCACCGGTTGGATGTCCGGCGCGCGACGGAAGCCGGCGGCGCGGAGCGGGCCGATTCCGCGGTCGGCGTCGATCTCGGGGTCGACCTTGAGAAAGATGGCGCGGCGGTCCCGAGCGAGCGCGGCGAGCTTTGCGAGGGCAGCCGAAAAGTGAGACTCCTCCCC
>VBGU01000125.1 GCA_005881085.1 Chloroflexota bacterium
CAGACCCACCGCGAGCTTGATGTTCTGGTCCTTGAGCTTGAACTCGTTGTACTGCTTCACGACGTTGACGAGATCGCCGCCGGCCTGCATCGCCCCGAGCACCTGCGGCTTGAGCGAGCCGGCCTTGAGGAGCAGCGATGAGAAGTCGCCGGTCGTGTTCGGGAAGGGCGACCCGTCGGACTGGATCACGGTCCCACCGGCGGCTGTGACGGCCTGCCGGAAGGAGCTCTCCATGTCCTGACCGAACGCGTAGTTCGGATAGATGATGTACCAGCTTTTTCCGCCCTGTTGCGTCACCGTGACGCCGGTCCCCTGGGCGAGCATGTAGGTGTCGTACGCGTAGTGGAACGTGTACTTGTTGCAGCTCTTGCCGGTGAGGACCGTCGTCGCTGCCGTGACGTTGATGTAGAGCTTCTGCTGAGCCTTCGCGACGTCGGCGATCGCGAGCGCGGCGGACGACGTCGGCACATCGAGGATGAGGTCGGCGTTGCTGCGCTCGTAGAACTCCTGCGCCTTCTGCTGCGCGACGTCGGCCTTGTTTTGGTGGTCCGCGGTGAGGACTTCCACCTTGCCGCCGAGCGCGTTCTCCCCGTATTTCGCCTTGAAGTCCTCGACCGCCATGTTCACCGCCTCGACCGCGTTCTTGCCTGAAAGATCCGCGTAGACGCCCGACTGATCGTTGATCACCGCGATCACGAGCTTTCCGTCGGTCAGCTTGGCGGGCGGCCCACCGCCCAGGCCGCCGCCGCACGCCGCCGCGAGGAGCAGCGCGACCAATGAACCCGCAATGGTTCGCTTCATTCGATTCCCCCTGCTTCTTGTTCTGCGCTAGACCCCGAGATGGCGTAACAGCTCCGACTCGCGGGCGATCACCTCCTGGTTGGCGAGAGCCTCGACGATCTGGCCCTGCGCGAGCAGGTAGTGGCGGTCCGCGACGGTCGTCGCGAAGCGCAGATTCTGCTCCACAAGGAGCACCGTTGTTCCTTCGCGCTTGGCTTCCTGCAGCATCGCGGCGACCCGCTGCACCAGCACCGGAGCAAGGCCCTCGGTCGGCTCGTCCAGAAGCAGCACGCTCGCGCCGGTCCGGAGCGCGCGAGCGATCGCGAGCATCTGCTGCTCGCCGCCGGAGAGCTTCGTGCCTGCTTGGGCGCGCCGCTCGCGCAACACTGGAAATGTCTCGTAGATGCGCTTCAGCGGCCATCGCGTGTTCGCGACGACCGGCGGAAGCTTCAGGTTCTCCTCGACCGCGAGCGTCGCGTAGATCCCGCGGTCGTCCGGGACGTAGGCGAGGCCTGCTCGTGCGCGTGTGTGCGGCGCCCACTGGGAGATGTCGCGGCCGTTCAGCCGAATCGACCCGGTGGATTGCCGGTGAAGGCCCATCACGCATCGGAGCAGCGTGGTCTTGCCGGCGCCGTTCCGACCAACCAGCGTGACGAGCTCGCCTTCGCCGACATGCAGCGAAACGTCGCGGAGCGCCTGGGCCTCCCCGTACCGCGCGGAGAGACCTTCGACCTCGAGCGCCGCGTTACGCATGAGCCTGCCCCAGGTATGCGGCGACGACGGCGGGATCCTCGCGGACGGCGGCGTAGGTGCCCTGCGCGATCACGCGGCCCTGCTGCAGCACGATCACCTGGTCGGCGAGCTCCGCGACGACGCCCATGTTGTGCTCGACGAGCACGACGGTCCGGCCCGAGCGGGTCTTTCGGATCAGGTCGATCGTGCGGCGGATGTCCTCGACGCCCATGCCCGCCGTCGGCTCATCGAGGAGGAGCAAACGCGGGTCGAGCGCGATCGCGAGGGCGAGCTCGAGCGCGCGCTTCTGCCCGTACGGGAGCTTCCCCGCGGGCCGGTTCGCCAGGTCAGCGAGGCCGACCTCCGTGAGGAGCTCGCGCGATCGTGGGCGATAGCGCTGGAGCGCGCCCTCGGACGCCCAGAACCGGTACCCGAGCGTCGACGCCGCCTGAAGGGCGAGCTCGGCGTGCTCGAGAACCGTGAGCTGATCGAAGAGGCTCGTGATCTGGAAGGAGCGTGCGACCCCCCGGCGCGCGACGCCTTCAGGCGGCAGCCCCGTCGTGTCGTCGCCGAGGATGACCACGCGACCGGCGGTCGGCCGCAGGAAGCCAGTGAGGAGATTGAAGAGGCTCGTCTTCCCCGCGCCGTTGGGACCGACGAGCGCGTGAACCTTTCCGGCTTGGAGACGCAGATCGACGCCGTTGACGGCGCGGAATCCGGCGAACTCCTTGACGAGCCCGTGGGTCTCGACCGCGTAGGTCGTCGGAGCGACGGTCATATCCGCGTCTTGCGCCCGGCCCAGTACGGTTCGCGCATGACGCGCTTCAGCGTCTTTCCCGCGGCGCTGCGTGGGAAGTCGTCGACCACCACGACTTCCTGCACCTGCTGATAGCGCGCCTCGACACGTGCGTTGATCCAGCCGCGCAGCTCATCGGCAGAGACGGCGCCCGGCTCGCGCAGGATGACCGCGGCCAGGGGCGACTCGCCCCACTTCTCGCTGGGTACACCGAACACGGCGGCCTCGCGGACCGCCGGATGGCGCACGACGATCTCCTCGATGTCGCGCGGATAGACGTTCACGCCGCCCGAGATGAGCATGTCCTTCGCCCGGTCGACCAGATAGAGGAAGCCGTCTTCGTCCACGTACCCCATGTCGCCCGAGTGCAGCCAGCCGTCGACGATGACCTCACGCGTCAGGTCGGGGCGCTTGTAGTAACCCGACATCAGGAGCGGCGAGCGACCGATGATCTCGCCCACCTCGCCCACGGCGACGTCCCTCCCGTCTTCGTCGACGATCCGCATGTCGAAGAACGGCGGCGGTACGCCCACCGACGTCGGCTTCGCGGCGTACTGATCCTTGTCCAGGATCGTCATGAAGCCCTCGGTCAGCCCGTAGAGCTCGTGGAACACGCCGGGCACGCGCCGCGCCAGCTCTTCGCGGTGCTCGGTGTGAAACGGCGCGCCGACCGCGCCGAGCATCCGGAGCGACGGCACGTTCGCCGCGACAAGGCGCGCAGAGCCGAGAAGCGCGACGATCTGCGACGGGACCATGAACATGTGCGTCACGCGTTCGCGCGCGATCGTGTCGATGACCGCCTCGGGGTCGAAGTGATGGTGGAGGACGAAGGTCGAGCCGAGGACGAAGGCGGGCATGAGCGTGAGGAACGCGCCGTTGAAACAGAGCGAGCCGGAGTGAAGGACAACGCTCTCCGGGCCCATCCGCCACGCGAGGCCAAAGAGCGTTCCGTAGAGCGCGCGCACGCGCTGGGAGAGGACGATCCCCTTGGGCAGTCCGGTGGTGCCGCTGCTATAGATGATGTTGTACGGATCGTCGCCGCACACGCCGGCGGACGGCGCGGCGTCGTCGGCCTCGTCGACGACGGCGTGATACGAGCCATAACCCGGGCGAGCGGCGGCATCGATCAGCAGCCAACGATCCGCTCTGATCGCGCCGAGCTCTGGCCGCACCTCGTCGAGGAACGGCGCCACCCCTTGCTCGGTCACGACGAGTCCGACGTCCGCGTCCTTGAGGAGAGTCGCGAGACCCTTGCCCCGCAGCAGCGGGGAGAGCGGCACCACGACCGCGCCGATCTTCGCGGACGCCCAGTACACCTCGAGCAGCTCCGGCGAATTCGACAGGAATGTTGCGGCCTTGTCGCCCTTGGAGATGCCAAGGGCGCCGAACCCGTTCGCGACCCGGTTCGTCCGGCGATCGAAGTCCCGATAACCGATGCGGCGCTGCCCGAACACGACCGCGAGGTGATCGGGCTGGTGACGCGCATGTGCTGCGAGCACGCCGCTGATGTCCAGGACCCGCTCCCCCGGCTCGTCGTTGCCGCTCCCGAACTCTACCCGACGGACGCGTGGCTTCCGCTCGCGAGTTCTGGCAGAAAACCTGCTCCGCCACGGGTGTGCGCGTCCCTGCGGTACAGTCGCGGCCCGTGTACGAACGACCCGGTTACCGCACGCTCCTCGGTCGCATCCGCGAGAACGTGCGCACCTACATCCGCAAGCAGCTCGAGCTACCGCGCCAGGAGATCGCGGAGATCCTCGCGGCGAACAAGCGCGCCGCGATGTGGCTCGGCGTTGCGGCCGGGCTGGCCTTCATGACGCTCATCACCCTCGTTTTCCTCATCGTCGCTCTCGTCGCACTCATCCCCCGTGACTGGCTCGGCGTTCTGGTGCTCGCGCTTTCGGTCGGCACGTCGTTCGCGCTCTTCGTCCTGGGCGTGCGCGCGAAGGCCATCATTCCCGCGTTCGTCGGAGGCATCGTCCTCATCGCGATCGGCGTCGCGGCGTTCCTCTGGCTCCCGCAGCTCGTGCTCGCGGCGCTTTTGCTGACGATCGCACTCGCGGTCGGCGCCGGCGCGATGGGCTTCGGCGGGTACAGCCGCCTCGAACTCCATGGACCGACTCGGACGATCAAGTCAATGAAGGAGACGGTGCAGTGGGCGAAACAGCGTCTGCTCGGACGGAGCGCGAGCTAGCCGCGCTGCGCGGCGAGATCGACACGGACGTCGACTACCTGCTCGCGCGCATCCGCAACGACGTCGACCCGCGCAACCTCGCGCGCCGCCAGCCGCTGGCTGTCTTCGGAACGCTCGGGTCGCTCGCCGCGATCGTGGGGATCGCGTTCGCCTCGCGAGTCAAGAGCTTCCGCCGATCGCGCACCGAAAAGGAGTTCGACCAGATCGTCGAGCGGCTCGGCGGTCGCCTCGACCGGCTGAAAGGCCGCGCGCGCAGGCGATTCCGCGAGACGCTTAAGAATGAGATCGCGGAGGTCGAGACCGGCCCGCGCGCGAAGCAGGTGGTCTGGGAGTCGGCCGCCGCCGCGCTCACCGCCGCGGCAACCCTCTTCGCGCGACGCTTCGTCTCACGCCTGACGGGCGACGACGAGCTTCCCGACTCCAAGGCTTAGCGCGACCAGCGCGGCGTAGGCGACCGGTACAGCCGCGGCGCCGGCGAGACCAGCGGAGATCGCAAGCGCGAACGCAACAGCAGGATCGCGCATACCGGCACCGATCGCCGCGGCGATGCCGTCGCCCCTGAACAGCAGCGCGCCGATCGCCGCCGAGAGCGTGCCCACGAGGAGCACCAAGGCCGCGACCCCGACCGCTCGAGGGTCGACGAACGAGAGAGCCGCGACGCCGGCCGCGCCGAGGATGATCGCGAGCGCGACGTAACGCGCGCCATCGACGATCGGCAGGACCAGATCACGGAACATCGGCACCGCGCCCGCGAGTGCGGCGCCGATGACGAACGCGAAGAGCCCGATGTTGACGTTCGGTCCAAGACCGGGGATCGCCGCGAGGAGGAGCGGGAACGACAGCACGATCGTCCCGGTGAGGAGCGCACCCACCGTCTCCTCCCGCGCGCCGACGATGCGCGCGAGCGCCGGCCCGATGAGCGGCGATGGCGACAGCGCGAGGATCGCGACCACCGGATCGCCCACGATCACCGCGACCAGGCCGAGCCCCGCATACGGCAGCGCGATGGCGGCGAGATTGCGGGGCCGGCGCAGGGCCAGGAGCGCGAGAAGCGGCGTCCGCGTTCCGGTCGTGAAGAAATATAGCGTGAGCGCCGACTGCACGGCGCTCTGAAAGTCAGGCGCCGAGCTTCTCGCGGAGTGCCGGTACGAGCTCGTCGATCGCCACGCGGATCTGGCCCATCGAGTCGCGCTCGCGGATCGTGACCTGCTTGTCGTCGAGCGACTCGAAGTCGACCGTCACGCAAAGCGGCGTTCCGATCTCGTCCTGACGGCGGTACCGCCGGCCGATGGCCTGCGTCTCGTCGTAGGTCGACATGAAGTGCGGCCGGATCTTCGACCAGACGTCGCGCGCGAGGGGTGTGAGACGCTCGTTCTTCGAGAGCGGCAGGACGGCGACCTTGTACGGCGCGAGGTGCGGGCGGAAGC
>VBGU01000163.1 GCA_005881085.1 Chloroflexota bacterium
CGACGTCGTAGATGGCGCCGCGGATCTCGCTCGCGCCCTGGCCCGCTTCGAACTCAAGCGTCAGAGGTAGCGCCGCGCGAACGATCGTGAGCGGCAGCGTCCCCGGGAAATAGTCGCCGATCGAACTCGAGCACGCCCTCCCTTCGCTGGTACTGCCGAGGGCCATCGGGACGACATCGCCGCCGATCGAGACGGTCACGCCGGGCCGACCACCGCAGGATGCAAGCAGGACCGCGACGAGAAGGACGCCGAGCGGCAGCCGCGATCGCATCGGCTAGTTCAGAACGGCGCGCTCCACCTGATCAACGAGGTCGTCCAGGATGAACGGCTTCCCGCACACGTAGGCGGCACCGAGAAGGCTCGCGATCTCCCTGCGGTCGGCGCGCCCGCTCACGACGACGATGGGCACATCGCTCGCGTCGGGTCGTCGCTCGCGCCAGCGCGCGACGAACTGCGTCCCGTCGAAATCCGGCAGCCCGATGTCGAGGACGACCGCGGCGGGTTTTCGCGCCAGGGCCGTGCGCAGGGCCTGGCCAGCGTCCACCGCGGCAACGACGTCGAGTCCCGCGTTGCGGAGGGCGTCGGTGATCAGCCGGCGAATGTCGTTGTCGTCCTCGATGACCAGGACGCGTCGATTAAGCCGCCGCTCCATCTCGCAAAATCATGTCACTCAGGCCCACAAACGGCCAGCGACAGGCTCAGAAGCGAGCGCTATATCCCACGGAGGAGGTCGGCCAGCGGAACATCCAAGCGCTTAGCGAAGTGCGCGAGGGCCGACAGAGACGGCGCGACGCGCCCCGTCTCCATCTTCCAGACGTACTGGCGCTGGAAATAGACGACTCCCTTAGGGCTCGCGCCGAGCTCGGCCATGGTGAGTCCCTTCTTCTCCCGAAGCTCGCGGATCCGTTTTCCCACCTTGCGTACGAGCCGCGGCTCGCCCGGGACGTCCGGATTCACCCGCGCCGGCATACGAACTCCACAATCTCACCAAGCGCTTCGTCGCCGTACGCCGCGCTGAACATAGCGCGGGAGTGCTCGCGGCCGCCGAAGAGGACGAGCTTCTTCGGCGCGCTCGCGGCGGTGAAGCAACTCAGCACGTTCGGTGTCGCGCGCAACGAGTCGCGGTCCGCGCACACGAACAGCTTGCGGCCGGTGATCTTCTTCGAGAGCTCGTCGGGGACCGCGGCGACGGGAGCGGAGATCGCGACGACACATTCGACGTCGCCCTCGAAGCTGGACGCGAGCACCGCGCTTCCGCCCATCGATGATCCGACGAGTGCGATCTCCTTCACGCCGCGGGAGCGCAACGCGGCCTTGGCGGCGCGAAGATCGGCCACCGGAGTCCACGGCTTGTCGGCCCGGTAGCGGTTCGTCTTTCCGGTCGATCCGGCATGACCGCGGAGATTCACCGCCATCGCGGGCACGCCGCGCGCGACGAAGAGGGGCGCGACGCCTCGCCAGCCCGACGCGTCCCAGTTCTGCCCGTGGACGAGGATCGCGACACGCATCGCCGGCAATCTGCCGTAGAGATCCGACTCGATCGTCTCGCCTTCGCTCGTAAGGGTCAGACGCTCCTGCGGTGGGATGCTCGTCGCCGTCGCCATCAAGGAACCGGGTCGAGGAGCGGCTTGCCGTCGATGAACGCGCGAATGTTCTCCGCCGCGCGAACGGCCATGCGCGTTCGCGTACGCACGGATGCGGATGCGATGTGTGGCAGCAACACCGCGTTCTCGAGCTCGAGCAACGCGGGCTCCACGGCGGGCTCGCGCTCGTACACGTCGAGGCCGGCGCCGGCGATGACGCCTTCCTTCAACGCTTGGGCGAGCGCCTTCTCGTCGACGACCGGACCGCGCGAGGTGTTGATGAGGATCGCGGTGCGCTTCATCTTGCGCAGACGGTCCGCGTCCATGAGGTGGCGCGTTTCCGCAAGAAGCGGGACATGCAGCGAGACGAAGTCGCTCTGCGCGAGGAGGTCATCGAGGCTCTCGACATAGGTCGCGCCGATCTCCTGCTCCGCGCCGAGATTGCGGCGCGCGTCGTGATACAGGATGTGCATCGCGAAGCCGTGCGCGCGCCGGGCGACGGCCAGGCCGATCCGGCCCATGCCGACGATGCCGAGCGTCGCGCCGTGAACGTCCTGCCCCGTGAACATGAATGGCGTCCAGCCGCGGTATTTCCCGGCGCGGAGGAAGCGCTCGGCCTCGCCGAGCCGGCGCGCGGTGGCGAGGAGCAGCGCGAAGGCACCGTCGGCCGTCGTCTCGTCGAGTATTCCGGGGGCGAAGGTCACGGCTATGCCACGCTCCTTCGCGGCGCCCACGTCGATGTTGTCGTAGCCGGTGCCCATCGTCGCGATCATGCGCAGCTTTTTCGCGCCGCGAATGGCGTCGCCAGTCACCGGATTCGCCGGGAGCGTGTAGACGACCTCGGCGTCGGCGATCAACCGCACGACCTCGTCGGCCGTGGGGATCGGAGGCTCGCCGGGGCCGACGGCGACCTCGCCCTTGGAGCGCAGGATCGATAGCGCTTCCTCCGCGATCGGCCGCGTCACCACGATCTTCACGAGCGCGAGCGAGTCTATGCCGCCACAATTTCGCCGTGCCCAAACGCGTCGCGGTCGACGAGGTGGCCGCTCACAACGAGCGCATGTGGGAGCGGCTCGCGAAGGCGGGCATCCCCTACACGCGGCCGCAGGGTACGCCGCCGCGGACACGAGCCGGAAAGCGACGGTTCCTCGATCGCATCACGAACGGCACGCTCGATGGGGTCGATCTCGACGGAAAGCGCGTGCTGTCGCTGGCCGGTGGCGGCGGCTGGGACGCGATCCTCTTCGCGGAGCTCGGCGCCGCGACGACGCTCGTGGACATTTCGAGCCGGCAGCTCGCGACGGTGCGTCGTCTGGCACGAAGTCGCGGCACCGAGCTCGACTACCTGCGGACCGACATGCGCGACCTGAGCGCTCTCGGCAACGGCGAGTTCGACATCGTCTTTCACCAGCATTCGCTCGTGTTCGTCCCGGACGCGGCACGCGTGATCGCCCAGGTGGCGCGCATTCTCGCGCCCGGCGGCGTGTACGTGTTCTCGACGATGCACCCTGTGACCTTCCTGTTCTACGAGTCGTGGACCGGCACCGGATGGCGCCCGAAGAAGACCTACTTCAACGACCGGCCGGTGCCGGTGCTCGACCCGACATGGGACTTTGGACGTGTGAAGGTCAGGGCGCCGACATACGAGTACGCGCACCGGACGGCCGATCTGGTCAACGCTTGCGTGCGCGCGGGTCTCCTCGTTGATGGCCTTTGGGAATGGTCACCGCACCGCGATGGTGGGCCGGCGGGATCCGACGACGCGCTGGAGCAAAAGCTCCCCGCGTTCATTCAGATTCGCGCGAGGAAGACCTCTTCTTCGGGCCACGGAGCGAACGGCTCGCGTCCGCGTACTGATCCACCAGCGCCGCCACCCTTCGCGCGGCCACCGGGATATTCACGGCCCAGCCAACGCCGAACACGCGATCGCTGAAGATCTGGTCGGACTCGGGATTCCAGTATGCCTCGCGAAGGCGCTCGAACGTCGGCAGACGGAAGTCGTACGGCACGACGCCCGCGACCTTCCCATGCCAGGTCCGCTCGGCATCGGGCTTCTTGAGCTCCTGATAGAGAGCGCCGAAGAAGGCCAGCCAGACCGCGGTCCGCGCGAGGCGGTACAGGTCCTTCATCTCGAGACGACCGCAGGAGCAGGAGTGGTGCCGGGATGCGTCGCGAGGATGCCTTTCGCGCAGAGCGGACACTCCGCGGGGGCGTATGAGGGGATGTCGAGGCGCCAGAGGGAGTGGACCGGGACCTCGAGACGCGCCGCGCCACCCGATCGATCGACCAGGACCGACGCCCCCACGACGGTCCCGCCCGCCGAGCGCACCGCATCGATCGTCTCCTGGACCGATCCGCCCGTCGTCATGATGTCGTCGACAACGAGCACGCGCTCGCCTGCCGCGAGCGCGAACCCGCGGCGGAACTCGCGAACGGGCGCTCCGTCGCGCCGCTCCGCGTAGATCGCGCGCACGCCGAGCTGCCGCGCGACTTCATGGGCCAGGATGATCCCGCCCGTGGTGGGGCCGGCCACTGTCTCCACCCGGAGCGACCCCGCCCACATCGCGATCGCCGCACAGAGCCGCTCCGTTTCCGCGGGATGCTGGAGCACCTGGAACTTCTCGAGATAGAGCGGAGAGTGGCGGCCCGAAGCGAGGATGAAGTGTCCCTCGTGGAGCGCACCCGACTCGCGGAACACTCGCTCGACATCGCTCGAACTGATGGTCATCACGACTATTCTGCGCGAGTGAAGATCCACGACGTTTCCCTCGTCCTGCGTCCCGACATGGTGACCTGGCCCGGCGAGCCCGCGCCGCGGATCGAACCACTCAAGCGGATCGCGCGAGGCGACTCGAACAACGTCTCGATCATCACGCTCGGAGATCACACCGGGACCCACGTCGACCCGCCGCTCCACTTCATCGAGGGCGGGAACACCGTCGACAAGCTGCCGCTCGATGCGCTCGTCGGACCATGCCGGGTGCTCGAGTTCCAGGGCCCGGGTCACGTGTCAGGTGATTGGCTCGACGGCGCGAAGATTCCCAAAGCTACGGAGCGGCTCCTCTTCAAGACACGAAACAGCGCACGCTGGGCCGATCCGACCGCGCCATTCACCCGCGACTTCAGCTCCATCAACGCGAGTGGCGCGAAGTGGTGCGTCGATCACGGCGTCAAGCTCGTCGGAATCGACTACCTCTCCATCGAACCGCAGGGTCCGGAGAAAGCGGGATATCCGGTGCACAACACGCTGCTCCGCGCCGGCGTGGTGATCGTCGAGACGCTTGATCTGCGAGGGATCGAACCCGGAGAGTACGAGCTTGTATGCGCGCCTTTGAAAATCAAAGACGGAGACGGCGCCCCGGCCCGGGTGTTCCTTATCGAGCGCTGAGATTGGAGCCCTATGTCAGCGCCGCTTGGGTGATCGGGATTGCCGCCTGGATCGCGGGGATGTACGAGGATGCGAAGCTCCGCCGGCGCCACAAAGCCAAGACCGGCCGCGATCTCCATCCGATTGACATCGAGTGGTACCTCCAGAACCCTTTACGGTGGCTACGTGAGGGGCCCGGTGTGGTGGTGCGCATGATGCGCACGAACTCAGGTGCGCTTCCGGACGAGGAGCTGGAGCGGATACGGCTGACGGCGCGTCGTTGGTATGGGATCGGGGTTGCGTGCCTCTGGCTCGCGATCGCGCTGTTCGTAGTGTCGCTCGCGTTCCCTCCCAGGTAGTCCTAGACCCGTGTCAATGGGCCAGCACGCATAGGCTCAACCGAGCAATCTCCACGTACCATGACGTGGATGGCCATCACGCAGCGGCCGCTCGCTCTGCGCCGAGACCTCATCCGTATCTTCGGGGAAGACCGGCTCGTCGCGGTCGTCCGGACGGGCAGCCCGCAGATCGCGCGTGAGGCGGCTCGCGCGATGAGCGAGGCGGGCGTGCGCCTTGTGGAGATCACGCTGACGGTGCCTGACGCGTTCGAGATCATCGAAGAGCTCGCGCTCGACGATGCGTTCTCGGCCCGCGGCTCGATCGTCGGCGCGGGGACGGTCCTCTCCGGCGGCCAGGCGGAGCAGGCCCTCTCCGCCGGAGCGCGCTTCCTCGTCAGCGCGGTGCTCGTGCCCGAGATGATCGAGGCGGCGCGGGCGCGCGACGCGATGAGCATGCCCGGCACGATGACGCCGACCGAGATGATCAAAGCGGCCGAGCTCGGCGCTGACTTCATCAAAGTGTTCCCGGTCTCGGCGATCGGCGGTCCCGATTTCATCGCGAACGTGCGCCGTGCGCTGGTGCACCTTCCGCTCGTCGCCACGGGCAACATCGACCTCGACGAGATCCCGGACTACCTCCGCGCCGGCGTCGTGGGATTCGGCGTGGGTGGCCCGCTCATTCGCACCGATCTCCTGGAGCGCGGCGACCTCGGCGGCGTGATCGCGAACGCGGAGCGCTACCTCACCGCGACCAGGCGCCCCGCGACCAACTGACCATCAAATGCCGCGCGATCTCCCGCTCGGCAACGGCGACTACCTCGTAACCTTCGATTCCCGCTACCAGCTGCGCGACATCTACTTCCCGAATGTCGGCCAGGAGAATCACACGGTCGGGGATCCATCACGGTTCGGAGTCTGGGTCGACGGCGTTTTCGCCTGGACCGGTGACGACGGGTGGGATCGCCACATCACGTACGAGCACGAGACCCTCGTCGGTGACACAACGCTCGTCCATTCCAAGCTTGGGTTGAGCCTGCGCTTCCGCGACGCGGTCGACTTCGATCGCAACATCTACTTCAAAGAGGTCACGGTGGAAGACGCCTTCGGACGTGAGCGGCAGGTCCGGTTCTTCCAGCATTTCGACGCGCACCTCTATGGCAACGACACCGGCGATTCCGCCTATTACGACCCGCGAAGCCAGGCGGTCGTCCATTACAAGGGACGCCGCTACTTCCTCATCTCGGGATCGAGCGGCGGAAGCGCGTACGGCCTTTCGTCGTTCGCGATCGGTCAGAAGGATGCCCCGGGCAAGGAAGGCACCTGGCGCGACGCGGAGGACGGCGAGCTCTCGCGCAACCCGGTCGCGCAAGGGTCGATCGATAGCGTGGGTATGGTCGCCGTCACGGTCCCGGCAAAAGGCACCGCAACCGCGGTGTTCTGGATCGCGGCGGGACAGGCCTATGACGAGGTCCGCGAGCTCGACAAGCTCGTGCGCGAGCGGACGCCCGCGTCGTTCCTCGCGCGCACGAAGGATTACTGGCGGCTCTGGGCCAACAAGGACGAGACCATCAGCGATCACCTGCCCGATGAGATAAACGGCCTCTACAAACGGTCGACCCTCGTGATCCGAACGCAGGTCGACAACCGCGGCGCGATCATCGCGGCGAACGACTCCGACGTCCTCCGATTCAACCGGGACACGTACTCCTATCTATGGCCACGCGACGGCGCGCTCGTCGCGGACGCGCTCGATCTGGCGGGGTACGGCGAGGTGACGCGCCGCTTCTTTTTCCTGTGCGGCGAGCTCATCACACGCGAGGGCTATCTCCTTCACAAGTACAACCCCGATGGCTCGCTCGGCTCCTCGTGGCACGCGTGGTCCACCTCCGATGGACGTCTCGAGCTGCCGATACAGGAGGACGAGACAGGCCTGCCGATATGGGCGCTCTGGCAGCATTACGACCGCGACCGGGACATCGAGTTCATCCGTCCGCTCTACCGCAAGCTCGTCCGGACCGGCGCCGATTTCATGGCGACCTACCGCGAGCCGCGCACCAAGCTGCCGGCTCCGTCGTTCGACTTGTGGGAGGAGCGCCGTGGCATCCACGCGTTCACGACCGCGGCCGTTTGGGCAGGACTCACCGCCGCGCGAAACTTCGCGGTCGCATTCGGCCAGCACGAGCTCGCCAAGCGCTACGCGGTAGCCGCCCAGGAAATACGCGACGCGGCCCTCGTTCATCTCTGGGACGCGGAGCGCGGGCGCTTCGTGCGCACGATCAACGTGCTGCCGGACGGCACGATCGTGAAGGACGCGACGATCGACATTTCGCTGGCGGGCATCTTCCTCTTCGGTCTTCTCCCCGCGACCGATGAGCGGATCCGCTCGACGATGCGCGCGATCGAGGATCGTCTCTCGGTCAAAACACCTGTGGGCGGGATCGCGCGGTACGAGAACGACTACTACTTCCAGGTCTCTTCCGACATCGCGAGCGTGCCGGGCAATCCGTGGTTCGTTGCGACGCTCTGGCTGGCCGAGCATCTCATCGCCATCGCCGAGAAGCCAGCGGACCTCGACCGGCCCCGGGCGTACCTCGACTGGTGCGTCCGCCGCGCGCTCCCGTCCGGGATCCTTTCCGAGCAGGTCCACCCGTACACGGGCGAGCCACTCTCGGTGTCGCCGCTCACCTGGTCGCACGCCGCGTTCGTCAGCGCGGTGCAGCACTACGCTCGCCGCTCTCGCCTCATCAAGGACCGGCTCCGCGAGCAGGTAAGGACGGCGGGCGAGGTGATCGTATGAGCGGTTGGGGGGCTTTGCCCCCCATCCCCCGGGTCTTCGCCGCGGCGTTCACCGCGATGCTGCTCGTGGTCTGTACGGCGCCGGCCGCGCCGCCTCCGACGAGCCCGGGGGTCGGTCTGCAGGCGTCCTTCGTCCTCGCGAACCCATCCGGTCTTCTCGCCCTCGACGGCGGGGGCCACGCGCTCGGGCGGATCGTCGATCTGCCCGCACAGAGTGCGCCGGCGACGCCGGTGCTGCACCCCAGCGGCAAGTCGATCGTCTTCGCCCTGACACAGCAGCCGGACAAGAAGACCGGCTTCGGCTCCGACCTTTACACCATCAACCTCGACGGCACCGGCTACAAGCCGCTCGTGCAGCACGAGAGCGACAACGTCTTTTACGCCTCGCCGCGGTTCGACGCGACGGGCAACATCCTCTACTTCCATCGCCGAGCTGCGTTGATCCAGAACGGTGCCTATGTGGGGAACGAAGACTCGCTCGAACGGCTCGACCTGAGAACCGGCGAGCGCAAGCGACTCGTCATGAACGGTGCCGACCCCGCGCTCTCGCCCGACGGCAGGCTCATCGTGTACGTGCACCTGACGCAGGGTCAGCCCGACGGCCTCTGGAGCGCGAACGTCGATGGCTCGAACGCGCGGCCGTTCTTCAAGACAAAGGACACCTGGTGGTACCTACAGGCTCCGCGCTTCGCCCCGACCGGCTGCGAGATCGTGTTCTCGGCGGCTGGGCATGCGGCATCGCGGGGCTCTGGCCCCCGGCCCCCGGGGGCGCTGATGGCCCAGGGGGATGGGGGGGCTCTGCCCCCGCAATCGCACCTCAACATCCCGTCGGAGTTGAACCTCGCTCCGTGCGACGGCACGAGCGTCAAGGTCATCGGCCAGACGGGGGACGACGTGGTGCCCGCATGGTCGCCGGACGGAACGCAGGTCGCGTACGTCGGAACCGGCGCGTTCTTCGTTCTCACGCTCGCGAACGGAAACGTCCGCACGCTCGCTCAAGGTCAGGACTTCTTCTTCGGCGACCTCGTGTGGATCAAATGAGTTGACTGGAGCCGCCGGTCATTCGTCGACGCGGGCGAAGCGGTACCCGACTCCCCGAACCGTCTGGATGAGCGTCGGCTCGTCCGGGGCCGGCTCGATCTTGTCGCGAAGCCGTCCGACGTAGACCTTGAGGTACTGCGTTTCGTAGCGGTACTCCGGCCCCCAGACGCGCGTGAGCAAGGCGTCGTGCGTGAGCGCCTCGCCCGGGTGGCTCGCGAGCTCCGCGAGGAGGTTGAACTCTGTCGGTGTGAAGTGGATGTCCTTTCCGGCGCGGCGAACGCGTCGGGCCGTCAGATCGATCGTCAGGTCGTGCGTGTCGATGGTCCCTGAGCGCGGCGCGCGCGGCGACGAGCGCCGGAGCACGCTCTCGATCCGCGCGACCAGCTCGCGTGGCGAGAACGGCTTCGTGAGGTAGTCGTCGGCGCCGAGACGGAGGCCCTTGATCTTGTCGTCCTCAAGACCGCGGGCGGTGAGCACGATGATCGGCAGGTCGGTCTTCTCGCGCACCTGCTCGAGGACCGCGAAGCCGTCCCGCTTGGGAAGCGCAAGATCCAGCACAACGAGGTCCGGCCGCTCCGAGTGGATCATCGCGAGCGCCTCGTCACCGTCCGCAGCCTCG
>VBGU01000164.1 GCA_005881085.1 Chloroflexota bacterium
GAGCGTCTCGTCCGGTGTCGAGAATCGAAGCGAGATAGACCGTCGGATCGACGCCGCGTCGCGGCCCACCTGGCTGGCGGCGGCGTCGAGCGCCTTGTTCAGCGCGACAGACTCCTCGAATGGGCCGGCGTTCGAGTGCCACACGTCCGCATGCCGAGCGGTAAGGCGCAGCATCCGCTCCCCCTTCGAGCCGATCCAGATTGGAGGATGAGGACGCTGCACCGGCTTTGGCTCGGCGATGGCGTCCTTCAGCTCGTAGAAACGGCCCCTGAAGGTCGACCTCGGCTCGGACCACAGAAGCTTCATCGCTGTGAGCGACTCGTCGAGCATCGTGACGCGGTCCCCCGCGCTCGGGAAGGGAAGCCCGAACTGCGTGAACTCGGGGTCGTTCCACCCCGTCCCGATCCCGAACTCGAGGCGCCCGTTCGACAGGTGATCGACGGTGACCGCGATCTTCGCCAAGAGTCCCGGATGCCGGTACAGGTTGCCCGTCACGTTCAGGCCGATCCGCGCGCGCTTCGTGATCGCGGCCATGGCCCCGAGGAAAGTCCAACCATCGAAGATCGGCGCCGCCGGACTCGGGCCGAGCGCGACAAGGTGATCGAATCCCCAGATGTGGTCGAACCCCGCTTGGTCGCCGATACGCCACACGTCGATGTGGACGTCGATCGGATGTGCTTGCTGCGAGAACTTCAGGCCGTACCGAAGCGGGTTCCTTGGCGAGGGCATCTGTCCCGAATCTAACAATCCTTACCGATCGATGTGGGAATCGCCGACGCACGCCGCTACGTCGTGAGCGATTAGTGCCGTAGCGGCGTGACCGCTGAGGGCGCGCTCGCCTTCCTCATGCACCTCGATCCGCCGAAGCCGTCGGACGCAAACCGCCGCTCCGACCGCTAGCGCGAGCTAGGGAAGGCCGCACCCCTTCGCGCGAGCTCCGACCGGCGACGATTTGACTGAAAAGCTCCCGACGAGCGCCTGCAGATCTGCGAGCGATCCCATCGGGGCCGACGCCAGATGCGTGTCGGTCCAGAAGAAAGGATAGAAGTAGCCGCCTCCAGGGAAGTCATTCGGAAAGACCAGTAGGACGATCGTGTCCTGTTGGACGTCGAGGGCCGAGACCGCTCCGGGCACGCGTTCCCGATAACCCAGTGCCGGATAGGTGTGATCCCCATCCTCGAAGCTCGTCTCGATGAAGTCCGTCCATGGCTGCTTTGCCGTTGCCGCGCGGAATTTCTGGAAGTACGCCCGCGCCTGTTCCGACGGCGTGCGTTCCGCGGATGGCAGCACTTCGCGCGCGAAGACGGACGCGAGGATCTCGTGACTGCCGGACCAGCCCGTCAGGGTGATCCGCGAGATGGGCTCGCCGTCGCTCTCCTCTTTCACCGTCCAACCGGCCGGCGGGATGAAGCGGGCACCGATGTATTCGCAGCTGGTTCACGGCGCGTTTGTCGGCGGCGCCGCCAGGCCGACTGGGATGCATCCCAGCGTGCTCGCGAGCAGGACGTAGGCGGATCGGCGCAGAAGCCTCATGGCGGGATTGTCATGACGCTCGAGGACGGTCGCGTCTCTTTCCAGTAGCGGAGCGGCGCCCGCCGCTAGTCGATCCGGTGCAGCTTCTGGATCGTGTGGCAGTCGGGCGGCACGAGCCCGGCCTTCCCGGCGATGGTCCACATGACTTCCGCGACATAGAGATCGCCGTCTGCGTCGACCGCGAGGCCGTGCGGGGCGCAGAAGCTTCCCGGCGCGCAGGGATCCGGCCCGCCGATCCGCGCGACCACCGTACCGTTCGCATCGAGAATCGTCACGCGACCCGGTAAGTCGCGCTCGATCGGCCCATGTCTGAAGGACCGTTGACCCGCGCGCCACCCAAGCTCCGAGACGTACAACAGGCCGCGCGCGAGGACGATCTGTGTCGGACGCTGGACCTCCGTGATCTCTCGGAGGAAGCGGCCATCTGCCGTGAAGACCTGGATGCGGTCGCTCTCGCGATCGCACACGAGGACGTTCCCGGTCGCATCGACCGCGATGCTGTGCGGCAGCATGAACTGACCGGGCCCGGTCCCTTGCTCGCCCCACGACCCGAGCAGTTTTCCAGTCGCGGAGAACCGGTGCACTCGCGCGTTCCCGTAGCCGTCCGAGACGAAGAGGTCGCCGTTCGGCGCGACCGCGAGGTTCGTTGGGCGGTTGAAGGGGGACGCGCCGCGCGCGACCGTCGTGAGGTCGGACCCGTTGTACCCGCTCTCCGAGGGCTTTCCCGCATTGTCGCCAAGCGTCAGCAGCAGCGTTCCGTCGGGTGAGAACTTGCGCACGGAATGTCCGGCGTCGTCGGTGCAGTAGACAGAGTCATCCGGTCCGATCGTGATGCCGTGCGTTCGCATCGTGAACACACCCTCGCCCCATGTTCCGACGAAGCGTCCATCCCGCTCGTAGATCATCACCGGATGCTCCGAGCGGCAGAAGAGAAAGACGCGATCCTTCGAATCGACGGCGACCGCGGCCACGTCGGGGTGGGCATAGCCGGCGGGAAGGTGTTCCCAGCCCACGACCGGCTCGTATCGCAATGTCGTCACGTCGCTGAACTCCGTCCGAGTGTCGCGCGAGCGCTCGGGTCCGCTACGCAGCGCTGTACGAGTGTTACGAACTCTGTTTGGTCCTGAATGAAGTCGATCGGGTAAGCAACATCGAATCCGCCGAAGAGGCGTCGACCGCGACGATTGAAGGCCGTCGTTGCCGACGCGAGCCATCCGCTGGCTCTCACGGGCGATGTCGTGCGAACTCCGAGATTGCGGACTCGCCAAGTGAAGTAACCGACTCGCTCGATCGTGGTCCAAGGAACAAAGACCGAACCGAACGGGTCGCGTTGCAGGATTCCTTCCGTGAACAAAGCGACGTATCTGTTTCGACGGAACGTCCCGAGGACGCTAGTCAGCAACGCGATGTCTATCAGGAGGAGGACGGTGCCAGTGAGGAAGCCGCTAGGCTCCGTGCTCGTAAGGGCGAATCCCGCAAGCGCGCCAATCACGAGGATGCTGAAAACGCCCAACGCAGTGCTCGACCTAGACCAGCGAAAGACCAAAGCCGGCCGCTCCAGACCTTCGAACTCGACCATCTCGGTTTCAGCCATCCAGCGCTCGTCTCGTCTCCTCGACATCGCGCGCGATCTGTGCGGACAGCTCGGCCGGACTTGCGAACGCGATCTCGTCGCGCAAGCGCTTCACGAACGCGACGTCGACCTCTTCGCCGTAGAGCTCTCCGGAGTAGTCGAGAAGATACGCCTCGAGGATGCGCTCGCCCCCGCGGAACGTGGGACGGACCCCGAGTGTCGCGGCGGCTTTGAAACGGCCCTCCCCCATTTCGGCCCACACCGCGTAGATCCCGTCACGCGGGAGGAGTCGCTCCGTCGGCAGCGCGAGATTGATCGTCGGAAAGCCGAGCGCGCGACCGCGTATCGCGCCGTGGACGACGCGGCCACGAACGCTGTACGGGCGGCCGAGCAGTCGTGCCGCCGCCTCGACGTCACCGGCGAGCAGAAGGTTGCGAATGCGCGTCGAGCTGACGACCGCACCGTCTTTCTCGATGGGCGTCACCACGTCGACCGCAAAGCCGTCGCGGTTTCCGCGCGCTCGCAGTTTCTCGACGTCGCCTTCCGCCCGCCGGCCGAAGTGGAAGTCGGGACCGACGACGATGCGGCGGAGGTCGCAGGCTGTCCGCAATCGATCAACGAATTCATCGGCGGAGAGCTTCGCGAACGCTTCATCGAACCGAAAGACAACCACCGCGTCCGCCCCGGCTTCTCGAAGGAGCTTCGCCCGGTCGGTCACATCGGACAGCGCCGATGGCGGTGCGCCGGGCGCGAGCACCCGGATCGGGAGCGGATCGAAGGTCGCCGCGAGCGCCGTCGCCTGTTCAAGCCGCGCGCTGCGCGCCAGGTGCGCGATGAGCGCGCGGTGCCCGAGATGCACGCCGTCAAAAACCCCGACCGCGAGGTGGATCGGCCCTCGCGGCCATCCATTGAAGTCCCACCGCGCTTCCACGCCGTCGAGTATCAGTCGGCCGCACCCACTCCAGCAGGCGAAGGTTCAGCAACCGCGTCGAGTGCAACCGGCATTGGGGCTGGAGCCGGCGGGGGCAACAGCGAAGGCGCGGGTGCCGGTTGCCGAGACGAGTGGGGTGCCATGACCTGTGCCGGGGCGATCCCCGAAGGCAGGGGCCCCGCGAGTCGAGGCGACCGGCGACCGCGCCTCACGCGCGAAGGAGCCTGCCGCGCAGCCAGGAACGGAACGGGTGTGAACACGGCGGCGATGAACCCGAGGTAGTTCCCCTGGAAGTACCGCCCGAAGAAGAGGAACGCGAGCAGCGTGAGCGCGTAGCCGGCGAGGAGTGTGGCGATCGTGGGCCGCTGCCAGAGCCGGATGAACCACCACGCCGCGATCGGCGCCGCGACCGCGATCTCTATCAGAGCGAACGGGAAGTCCGCCTGCCGGTACGGGATCAGCCCGAGCGCGAGGAGGATGGCCGAGAAGCCCATCCCCGATATCGGGTACGTCCACGCGGCGCCGCCCGCGTTGTAGCTGACGACGTCGTCGTAGAACGCGCCGAAGTTATTCGCGAGGAACGGCACGAAGGTCGCGAGGAGGAAGAGCGCGGCGGGCCACGTCGGCGCGAGCGCGGCGAAGGCTTCGCGCATGTTGCGCGGCCGCTTCGTCGCGATCAGATAGACCGCGACGAACGGCAGGAAGATGAGCGCATGGAGCTTGGCCGCCCCGGCGGCCGCGAACGCGATCGACGACGTCGTGCGGCGCTCGCGCATGAGCAGCGCGATGCCGGCGAAGAGGAAGAGCAGAACGAAGAAGTCGTTCCGCCCTTCGACGACGAAGGGAAAGAGCTGCGGGTTGAGCGCTATCGCGGCGGTCATCGCAAGCCGCCGCGCGGTGCCCTGAACGATGAACGGAACGAGGGCGAGCGTGCCGATGTACGCGGGGAGGTAGAGATACCGCTGGTCCCAAACAAAGCCGAAGTGGTCGAAGAACCACACGAACGGACCGGTCACAAGGAACATGAATGGGAAGTAGGTGAGGTGGTAGAGGGCCGGGTTGTTGATCATCGGCCAGAAGAACATCGGCGTGTCCAGGTAATCGGCGACGTACGGGTTCATGCCGGCGAGGAATTTCCGCGACGCCTCCTCGACCATGAGGGCGCCGTCGTGGATGTAGGTGTAGGGCTTGCCGGTCTCGCGAAGGATGATCGAGGCGACGGTTGGGATGATCACGAAGGTCGTGATGATCGCTGCGAGGTGCACGACCCTGGCACGCGTGGTGAACGAACCACGGGCGCGGTGATCCCGGAGGGGATACGCGAACGCGAGAGCGCCACACGCGATCAGGAACGCGGCGTCCGCGCCAGGCGGGAACAACTGCCACAGCGGAACGTCGTGGGTCGCCGCCACCGTCGTGTGATTGGCGAAGAGCAGGAACCAGTTGCCGACGCCGAAGAGGGCGACCACTTTCGCGTCGAGGGAAAGGTCGCGCCAGGCCGACAACGCCCATTTGGTGAATCGCTCGAGTGCCTTGGCGAGCATCAGACTGACTCCCCCGCTCCGACGATCGTAGCAGCGGATCGCTCTAGAAATCGGGGGTCGAGCGTCAACAAATCCTCGTTCGCGGCGCGGAGAAGACCACTCGCCTCACGACCGCGTGCGCGGAGCTGTTCCGGCGTGAGCGCGTCGCGCGCCTCGAGCGCGCCGACCGCCAATCTGCGCAGAGCGGCGAGGTGTGCCGCGGAGCCGAGCGAGCGGCCGAGATCACGGGCGATCGCGCGCACGTAGGTTCCCGACGAACACACAACCAGGAGGCGTAGATCGGGCGGGGAGATCTCGATCACGTCGAGCCGAAGGACCTGCACGCTCCGCGCCGCCAGAGCGACCGTCTCACCGCTACGCGCGCGTGCGTATGCTGTCCGGCCGCCGACCTTCAACGCCGCGTACTCCGGCGGCACTTGGGAGATGACACCGCGTAATGCCGCGAGCCCGGGCTCGATCGTTTCCGCGGCAAGCGACGGGACGATGCCTTCGCGGGTAACGGCGCCTTCCCGATCGTCGGTCGCGGTCTCGGCTCCGAAACGGACGAGGGCGTCGTACACCTTGGTCGCCTCGTGGATCCGGTCCGCGAATTTCGTCGCGGTGCCGACGACCACCGGGAGGAGGCCGGAAGCCTGAGGGTCGAGCGTCCCGCCGTGGCCGACGCGTTTTGTGCCGAGCACACCGCGAACGACCGCGACGACGTCGTGCGAGGTCCACCCCTCGGGCTTGTCGACGGCTAAAACGCCTGACGGGGGCTGGGGGGCGAAGCCCCCCAAGTTCTTGGTCAGGCGCTGACGGGTGCGCGCGTCTTCGCCGCGTCGAGCGCCGCGCGGGCGGCGTCGAGCACGCGCTCGCGGACACCCGCGAGGTCGCCTTGGATCAGCGCTCCAGCCGCGCGCACGTGACCGCCGCCGCCAAAGCGAGCCATGACCGCGGACGCATCGACGGACGGCTCCCACTGCGACGTGCGGCAGGAGACTTTGACGCTGCCCGGCTGCTCGTTGAAGAGGAGCGCGACGCGCATCCCGCCTGAGCGAGCTACCTGCTCGACGAGGCCGGAGATGTCCTCGTCCCGCGCCTCCGCGCGCTCGATGTCGCCCGCGCGGACCTCCGTCCAAACGAGCTGGCCGCCCTGCTCGCGTACCAGGCGGGAAAAGGCGAAGCCCCAGAGCTTCAGGGCCTCGAAGCGCTTGTTCCGAAAGATGTTGTACGTGATCGCCTGCAGGTCGGCCCCTGCTTCGCGAAGTCGAGCCGCGCGGTCGAGCGCGCGCGCGTCGGTGCTCGGGAATTGGAACGACCCCGTGTCGGTCATGATCCCGACGAGCGCGGCGGTCGCCATCTCCGGCGTCCACTTGATCCCAAGCGCGTCGATCACGCGCGAGACGAGCTCCGCGCTCGCCGCAGCCGTCACGTCGACAAGGTTCGCGGTCCCGAAGTTGTCGTTCGAGGCGTGGTGGTCGATGTTCACGAGCGTCGGACGCGCCGGGAGCGCGAACTTGGCGCGATCGACTGAGCCGAAATCCACGGTCACCACGAGGTCGACGTCCTCCGCGGGCGGATCCTGCCTGAAGCGTTCGCTGCCGTGGAGAAAGCGCTGCTGCTCGGGCACCGGGTCGGCGCAGTGCCACGACACCTGCTTGCCGAGCGACTCGAGACCGAGCCCGAGAGCGAGCGCCGAGCCGATCGTGTCCGGATCCGGGTCGCGGTGCGAGACGAGGGCGATCCGCCGGGCGCCGCGGATTATTCGGACGACCTCGTCCGGCTTCGGGGCCTGGGGGGCAGCGCCCCCCAACTTGCTCATCGGCTCTCGCGCTCGCGCGCCTCGCGAAGCAGGGCCGAGATCCGGACGGCCTGCTCGGCAGAACGATCGTGAACAAATGTGAGCTCGGGGACGAACCGCAAATCCGTTCGCGCGCCGAGCTCGCGCCGCAGGAATGGCTTCGCATCCTCGAGCGCCTTCATGGTCTTTGTCGAGGCCTCCTCGTCGCCGAGGACGCTCACGTGGACCTTTGCGCTGCGGAGATCAGGCGTGATCTCGACCCCGGTGACGGTCGGAAAGGCGATGCGCGGATCGCGCAGTTCCTCGCTGATGAGCGTGCCGAGCTCGCGCTGAAGCAGAGACTTCACCCGGTCGGCTCGCTTATACGCCATGGCTAGCGCGGCTTGGGCTGAACGACGTAGCACTCGATGATGTCGCCGACCTGGACGTCGTTCTGGTTATCGAGCACGATGCCGCACTCGAGACCCACGGTGACCTCGCGAGCGTCGTCCTTCATGCGCCGGAGGGTCCCGATCTTGCCGTCGTACACGGCGGTGCCACCGCGAATGAGCCGCGCCTGAGCGCCGCGGCGCACGAGACCGTCGACGACGCGCGAGCCGGCGATCGTCGTCTTGCCCGACGTGAAGATCTGCAGCACCTCGGCGTGGCCGAGGAGCGACTCGACCATCTCGGGCTCGAGCATCCCGGTGAGCGCCTTCTGTACGTCTTCGAGGAGCTCGTAGATGACCTTGTACTGGCGAACGTCGACCTTGGTCGCATCGGCGACGCGACGGGCCGGCGCTTCCATTTTGGTGTTGAAGCCGATGACGACCGCGTTCGATGCCGCCGCCAGTGTGAGGTCCGACTCCTGAATATCGCCGACGGCGTCGTGGATGATCGAGAGCGCGACCTCGGGCTGCGGCACCTTCGCGAGGGCGCCCTTGATCGCCTCGAGCGAGCCCTGCACGTCGGCCTTCAGGACGATCTTGAGCTCCTTGGCCTGACCTTCCTTGACCTGCGCGAACATCTCGTCGAGCGTCGCCGGTCGTTCCGCCGCCGCGCCCGCCGCCCGCTCGCGCGCGTTCTGCGCGACGACGGCGCGGGCAGCCTTCTCGTCGGAGACGACGCGCATGACATCACCGGCCTCGGGGACCTCGGGAAGGCCAAGGATCTCGACCGGGCGCGACGGCTCGGCGCGACCGACGTTCTTGCCCTTGTCGTCCACCATCGCGCGCACCTTGCCGAACGTCGTGCCCGCGACGACCAGATCCCCGCGCTCCAGCGTGCCGTTCAGCACGAGCACGGTCGCGACGGGACCACGTCCTTTGTCGAGGTGCGCTTCGATGACGCGACCGATCGCCGGACGGTCCGGATCGGCCTTCAGCTCGGCGACATCGGCGACGAGCAGCACGGTCTCGACGAGATCGTTGATCCCCTGCTTCGTCTTGGCGGACACGGGGACGAGCGGCGTGTCACCGCCGTACTCCTCGATCGTGACGCCGTGCTCGGCGAGCTGCGCCTTCACCTGGTCGGTGTTGGCGTCGGGACGATCGATCTTGTTGAGGGCAACGACGATCGGCACCTGCGCCGCCTTGATGTGCGAGATGGCCTCGACGGTCTGGGGCTGGACACCGTCGTCCGCAGCGACGACGAGGACGGCCACGTCGGTCACCTGCGCGCCGCGCGCCCGCATCGCGGTGAACGCTTCATGACCCGGCGTGTCGAGGAAGGTGACCTTCCGCCCGTTGTGCTCGATCTGGTACGCGCCGATGTGCTGGGTGATGCCGCCGGCCTCGCGCGCGGTGACGTTCGTCGCGCGGATCGCGTCGAGCAGGCTCGTCTTGCCGTGGTCGACGTGGCCGAGGACGGTGACGACCGGGGGACGCTCCTTGAGCTTCGCGGGGTCGACGTCCTCCCATAAGACCTGCTTCGTCGAGAGCGGCTCCGGCGCCGCCTCTTCCTCCGCCGGCGGAGGCGCTTCTTCTTCTGCGCGCGTCTCGATCCCGAGCTCGTTCGCGACGAGGGTCGCGGTCTCGAAGTCGACGGACTGGTTGATCGAGACCATCACGCCCATGTTCACGAGGGCGCGGATGACGTCGACAACGCTCACGTCCAGGGCGCGCGCGAGATCGCCGACGACGATCGTCTTCGGCAGGGTCACCACGGTCGAGGTCTCCGCGACCGCGACCGGCGCCACCGGCTCCGGAATGGGCTGAGGCATCGGGGCACGCTGCGGCCGGCGCCCTCGGGGGCGCGGCCCGCGCTGCGGTGGCATTCGCCTGGGTCTTGCTTTAGGCACTCGGTCTCCGTTCTTTCGCCGCCGCCGCGAGCTCGGCTCGCAACCGGTCGGCCGTCGTTCCGTCTATATCAATTTCAAGCGCTCGCGCCAGTACGCCCTCCGCGAGTCCGCGCTCGAGGCATCCCGGGTCGGGGTCCAGGTACGCCCCGCGTCCTGGCGCCTTGCCGCGAAGGTCCACGGAGAGCTCCCCCGCGGGTGAGCGTACGACCCGCACCAGCTCGCGTTTGGCACGGGTGGTCCGGCAGGCGACGCAGGTCCGCTGCGGCGGTTGGGGGGCTCCGCCCCCCATCCCCCGACGCCCGCCCTTTGCCTGGGGGCCGGGGGGCGAAGCCCCCCGACCGCTAACGGCGCTCGGCTCGCTTCTTCTTGCCCCCGAGGAGCGCACGGTCCTCTTCATCCAGGTCCTCCTCATCCGCCTGGGCGGATTCGGCTTCGACCTCTGCCACGAGATCGTGGCGGATCTCCGATTCCTCTTCAGCGGGCACCGGCTCGGCGACGGCGACCGGCTCCGGCTCGGGCTCCGGCTCGACCTCGGCACGAACCTCGGACTCGCTCCGGATGTCGATCCGCCAGCCTGTCAGCTTCGCGGCGAGGCGGGCGTTCTGGCCCTCCTTGCCGATCGCGAGCGAGAGCTGCCGGTCCGGCACGATCACGTACGCCGTCTTTTCCTCCGGCACGATGTCGACGCGGACGACGTGGGCCGGTTCGAGGGCGTTCGCGACGTAGCGCTCGGGGCTCTCCGCCCACTCGATGATGTCGATCTTCTCGCCGCCGAGCTCGTTCACGATCGCCTGCACGCGCAGTCCGCGCTGCCCGATGCAGGCGCCTCGAGCATCGAGGCCCGGCTGCCGGGCGCGGACCGCGATCTTCGTGCGCGAACCGGGCTCACGCGCGATACCGACGATCTCCACTTGCCCGTGGAAGATCTCCGGCACCTCGAGCTCGAAGAGGCGCTTGACCAGGGCCTTGTGCGCCCGGCTGACGATGATCTGCGGGCCGCGGAGCGTGCGACGCACCTCGAGCACGACGACCTTGCGGGCCTGCCCGGCGAAGTACCGCTCGTGCGGTGCCTGCTCCGAGCGCGGCAGGATCGCGGTCGCGCCGCGGTCGAGCTCCATGATCGCCGAGCCCGCATCGAAGTGGCTGATCTTCGCGTTGATGATGTCGCCCTCGCGGTCGGCGTACTCGGCAAAGACTTGCTCCCGCTCGGCCTCCCGAAGCGACTGCTGGATGACTTGCTTTGCGGTCTGCGCGCCGATCCGCCCGAGGGCGGCGGCAGATTCCTCGAACGGGATGACGTCGCCGAGCTGCGCGTCGGGCTTGATCTTCTTCGCGGTGTCGAGCTGGACCTGGATCTTCGGATCCTCGACCTTCTCGACGACCGTCTTCAGCAGATACACCCTGAAGGCGCCGGTCTGCACGTCGACCTTGACGTCGATGTGCTCCTCATCGCCATAGGCGCGCTTGATCGCGCGGGCGATGATGTCGCTGACGACCTCTTTGGGGAGCCCCTTCTCGGCTGAGAGTTGCGCGAGGCCGGTCACGAGTTCTCGGTTCATGCGGCAACTCTCCCCTTATCTTCAATTCGCTTCGGGCGACAAAAAAAGTGGGGTCGACCCACTTTCAGTGCCCGACGCGGCGTCCGGCCAAGCCGGATACCAGTAGTAACTATATCACTTGGTGAGAATCCCCTTTGGCCCTAGGAGCGGGCTGGCCGCCGCGCCGCTCCTACGTGAGGTTATTGCCGATGTTCGAAAAGTAGTTTGAGAGCTGATCGCGGAAAAAGACCATCGCGATGATCACTGCGATCGCGATGACCGCGATGATGAGTGCGTATTCGACTAGTCCTTGCCCCTCTTCTTGCCCAAAAAACTCGACCATTGCGCTCCTTCCACGGCGCGGCGGCCGCCGCAATGGTCGCAAATACGACGCTCGCCTGCTAGGCCAACGGTACTTTCCGTCACCTCCCTGCGACCGCTGTCCGTCCGGTGACACGAAGTGCCGCCGCGAGACGTTCCTCGGTCGTGGCGCCGCCTTTCGGCGGCGCGTCGAGAAGGGCCGTGGCCGCTTCCGACGACGTGTAGCCAAGCGCGACAAGCGCCGCGTGCGCGTCATCCTCGGCGGTGAGCCCACCGGCTGTCACCGGCGCCCCTGCGACGCGACCGATCTTGCCTTTCAGGTCGACGATCAGCCGCTCCGCGGTCTTCTTTCCGACGCCCGGCGCGCGCGCGAGCACCTCCGTGTTACCTGAAGCGATCGCACCGGCGATCTCCGCGGGACGAGAGACGGAGAGGATGGCGAGTCCGGCCTTCGGTCCGACACCCGACACGCTGATGAGCATCTCGAAGAGCGCGAGCTCCTCGCGCGTTTCGAAGCCATAGAGCGATTGGTCATCCTCGCGCACCACCTGATGCGTGTGCAGCAGGACGTCGTCGCGCGACGGATGGCGCGGGACGAACACCTTGTAGCCGACGCCCGCCACGTCGACCACCACATGGCCTGCGCCGCGCGCGATGATCTGGCCGCGTACCGCCGCGATCACGTAGAAGCAGCCGCCGCGACCGCGTCGATCAAGCGCGCGCGCTGCGCATGGGTGAGCGCGATCGCGACAGCGTCGGCGACGTTGTCTTGCGTGATGGGCGTGTCCAACGCAACGAGCAAAGGAAGCATTCGTTGGATCGCGTGTTTGTCGGCGCGGCCTGATCCAGCGATCGAGCTCTTGACTTCCTGCGGCGTGTACTCGGCGATCTCCAGGCGTGCCCGCGCCGCGCAGAGCAGTGCCACGCCACGAGCCTCGGACACGCGCATCGCGGTCTGCACGTTCTTGTTGAAGTAGAGGCGCTCCACCGCGAGGACGAATGGCTTGTGGCGGCGGATCAGATCGTCGAGCGCCTCGGAGATCGCGAGCAGCCGTTCCGCCGCGGTCGTGCTCGCGCGCACATCGACGATGCCGCATTCGAGAAGAAGCGCGCGCTCCGGCGCGGCGACGAGGAACGCGTATCCCATTCCGGTCGTCCCGGGATCGATCCCGAGGATCACCCGGCTACGCGTGCTGTAGGACCTCTTCGGGGACGTCGAAGTTCGCGTGCACCTTGATCACGTCGTCGAGATCCTCGAGGGTCTCCACCAGCCCGAGGAGCTTGCGCGCGGCGTCGCCTTCGACGCGGACGGTCGTGGTTGGGCGCATCGAGAGCTCGGCCGCGCCGGTCTTGATGCCCGCCGACTCAAGTGCCTTCTTCACTCGCTCGAACGAGGTCGGAGTGGTGTAGACGGTGGCCAGACCTGGCTCGACTTCGACGTCCTCCGCTCCAGCGTCGATCGCGGCGAGCTGGATCGCGTCGGGGTCCTTTCCTTTCGTGTCGATCTCGATGACACCCTTCTGCTCGAAGAGCCACTGCACCGAGCCCGCCTCGCCGAGCTTGCCGCCGCCTCGCGTGAATGCCGCGCGGATCTCGGACACCGTGCGGTTCCGGTTGTCGGTCGCGGCCTCGATCATCACCGACACGCCACCCGGGGCATAACCCTCGTACACGATGCTCTCGAGGGCCGAGCCGTCGTCCCCACCGGTCGCCCGCTCGATGGCCCGCTGGATGTTGTCGCGGGGCATATTCACCGCACGGGCTCGATCCATCGCCAGCCGGAGCCGGAAGTTCGCATCCGGATCGCCGCCGCCTTCCTTCGCGGCGAGCATGATCTCCTTGGTCATTTTGGTGAAAACCATGCCTCGTTTGACGTCCGCGGCACCCTTCTGACGCTTGATCTGGCTCCACTTTGAGTGCCCCGACATCGCGGGTGATACTACCAACGCATCACGCCCTGGGGAGAGTCTTGATGGCATCACCGGAGCCCACGAAGATCAGAAACGTGGCCGTCGTCGGCCACGGAGGATCGGGTAAGACGAGCCTCGTCGAATCCCTCCTCCACTCGGTCGGGGCGACGACTCGCCTCGGCAAGGTCGATGACGGCACCAGCATCCTGGACACGGACCCCGAAGAGCAGAAGCGCCACATCACCATCAACATGGCACTGGCCTCCTTCACCCACGCGGGAACGAAGATCAATCTCATCGACACCCCCGGCTTCGCCGACTTCGCGGGCGACCAGCACGCCGCGCTCCGCGTCGCCGACGCCGCGATCGTCTTTGTGGATGGCTCCGCCGGCGTGCAGGTCGGCACCCAGACGGTCTGGTCCGAGCTCGAGAACGCCGAAACTCCGCGCATCGTCGTCGCGGGCCGCCTCGATCGCGAGAATGCCGACTTCGACCGGGTGCTGGAGCAGCTTCGAGAGGCCTACGGGATCCGCGTCGTGCCTCTGCACGTGCCCGTCGGAGAGCACCAGGAGCTCAAGGCGACGATCGATCTGTTGCATGGGCAGATCCTCAAGGGACCGAACGACCCGGTCGCCGAGCTTTCGAAGGAAGAGGCCGACCGCGTCGGGGCCTACCGGCAGCAGCTTGTCGAGGCGATCGTCGAAACCGACGAGGACCTCCTCACGCGCTACCTCGACGGAAAGGAGCTCCCGTACGAGGAGCTCCGCGACGCCTTGCACAAGGCGGTGCGCGAGGGGCGCGTCATACCCGTTGCGGCATCGTCGGCGCACAAACATGTGGGACTCCTGGCGCTTCTCAACACCGTGCGCGAGATGCTCCCCTCGCCCGCCGAGGCAGGGTCTCTTATCGGCAAGTCCCCCTCAGGCGACGAGATCGCGCGGAAGCCAGACCCGTCTGACAGGCTCTCGGCCTTCGTGTTCAAGACTCTGGCTGACCCGTTCGTCGGCAAGCTGAGCTACGTGCGCGTGTACTCGGGAACGCTCCACCACAACACGCAGATCTTCGACGCGACGAAGAAGGAGTCCGAGCGGGTCGGCCAGATCTTCTTCCTCCGCGGCAAGGAGCAGGAGATCACCGACGCGGTCGGTGCAGGCGACATCTGCGCGATCCCAAAGCTCACCGCGACCACGACGAACGCGACCCTCTGCGACAAGGACGCCGTCATCCTCTACGACCCCATCGACTTCCCGCCGGCCTCGTTCTCGGTCGCCATCGAGCCGTCGAGCAAAGCCGACCTCGACAAGCTCGCCACCGCGCTGCACAAGCTCACCGACGAGGATCCGACTCTCCACGTTCGCCGCGAGGATGCGACGCACGAGACGATCCTCTCGGCGATCGGCGAGCCGGCGATCGAGGTCGCTGTTCATCACTTGAAGGACAAGTTCGGCGTCCAGGTCGACATGCGCACGCCGCGTGTCCCCTATCGCGAGTCGATCCGCGGGAAAGCGCAGGCGCAGGGTCGCTACAAGCGGCAGACCGGTGGCCACGGCCAGTTCGGCGACGTGTTCCTCGAGATCGAGCCGCAGCCCGCCGGATCGGGCGTCGTGTACGCGACGCGCATCGTGGGTGGCTCGGTCCCGCGAAACTTCTGGCCGGCGGTCGAGAAGGGCGTCCGGGAAACGGCTCTCCGAGGAGTTATCGCTGGATACCCGCTCTCGGATTTCAAGGCGACGCTCTTCGACGGCAGTTTCCACGCCGTCGACTCGAGCGAGATGAGCTTCAAGATCGCCGGATCGCTCGCCCTCCAGAACTGCGTGAAAGAGGCGCAGCCGTTCCTGCTCGAGCCGATCATGATTCTCGAGGTCCTCGTACCCGAGGACCAGATGGGTGACGTGCTCGCCGATCTCAACTCGCGGCGTGGACGGGTGCTCGGCATGGAGTCGACCGGCGCTGGGCTACAAAAGATCAAGGCGCATGTTCCGATGGCAGAGACCTTCCGCTACGCGACGGATCTGCGTTCGATGACCGGTGGACGGGGAACGTTCAGCGCCGAGGTGCTCGGGTATGAAGAGTGCCCGTCACACATCGCGCAGAAGGTCATCGCGGCGCACGAGGAGCAGGCCGAGGAGCCCGCGGCGGCACGGTAGGGAAAAGATCGGGGCGGATCTTGCGACCCGCCCCGATTACGTTACTGGCCCGGAACGCCCTGCGGGTTGCCGCAGAGGTTGCTGTTCGCCGCTCCTGTCGCTGCGCCGTCAGCGCCGCCGCGCCAGTCGTGCTGGATGTCGCCCTTGTCGCCGAATGCCCCGAAGGATCCGTGTCCGTAGCAGATCGTTTGGCTGCTCGACTGGTCGCACCCATTGCTTG
>VBGU01000409.1 GCA_005881085.1 Chloroflexota bacterium
CCTCCTCCAGGCGCTTGATAGATAAGGAGATGCGACCCCGCTCCCGGTCAACGCCGGTGACGAGCACACGCACACTGTCGCCGGGGCGATAGAGGGTCGTCGGTTCGATCCCCTTGTCCCAGGTGATCTCCGAGCGATGGACGAGCCCATCGGCCGCGCCCACATCGACGAAGACCCCGAACGTCGTGACGCTCGCCACGGTCCCGTCCAGCACCTCTCCCTCCACGAGCTGGGACGACGCCTCCTCCTTCCGCTGGCGCCGGAGCTGTTGCGCCGCCGCCTTCTCCGACAAGATCAGGCGGTCGCGACGTTGATCCGCCTCGATGACCTTCAGCGGAAGCCGCTTGCCGATGAAGTCGCGAAGCGCGTCGGGGACAGCGGTGCGCTCACTCGCGCCGAGGTTGCCCACGGAGGCGAGCTGCGAGAGGGGTATGAAGCCGCGGAGTCCAAGGTCGACGACGAGGCCCCCGCGGTTCGCGTCCACTACTTCCGCCTCGACGACCTCACCGCTCTTCGCGAGCTCCGCCATCCGCGCCCACTGCCGCCGGCTCCGCGCCCGGCGTGTGGAGAGGACGACGCGGCCGTCCGGACCTTCGGGCTGGACCACCGCGGCGACGATTCTGTCGCCGACTGCGACATCCGTTCCTTCTCCGTTCGCTTCCCGCAGAGAAAGCACGCCCGCGGAGCGGCCGCCGAGATCCACCAGCGCTTCATCGCCGCTCACGGAGGCGACGACGCCTTCCACGACCTCGCCGGGACGGAGCGGCCGGAGGGCGCGCTCGTCCTCTTCGGTGCCGGCGAGGAGCTCTGCCATCGTCTCCGGATCGACGGCCATGAGCCAGCAAGCGGGCAAACAACGTGCCATCGGTATGATTCGCCAAACGGGGGGAGCGAGGGAGGAATCCGTCAACCCGACGGCACGTTGGCCCGAGCGGCTGGCCCACATCGCCGTCCTTCTTCGCGCTGAGGGAACGGCGGTCCTCGCGACCTCTGGCGACGATCTCCGAACGGTGTTCGCACACGACGTCTCACCCGATGCGAAGTGGCGCGCCATCTTTGACGCCGACGCCGTCGTGCGCGCGCTCGGGGGCACGACGGTTGGCACGGCGGTGGCGGCGGGTCGCTGGGAGGACGAGGCCGCGTTCGCGCTTCTCACGCGCATCGATCTACCCGACGGTGAAGCGCTCCTCTGCGCGCTGCGGCACGGCGTGCCCTTCGACGCGGTCGAGCTCTCCACCGCGAGCGCCGCCGCCGAGCTGCTCGCGATGAGCGTCGGCGACGGCCGCGCGATGGCCGAAGCGAAACACGAGAGCGCACAGAACAATGACCGTGTGGCGCTTCTCGAGCGCCTTCTCACGGGTCTGAAGGAAACGCGCGACGCGTCGGCCCTCCTGGCACGCGCGGCCGAGGACATCGCGACGCGGATTGGTGCGGGCGGGACGTCGATCATGCTCGTCGAAGGCAACCGTCTACGGGTGCGCGCATCGGTAGGGATCGGCGTACCCCTTGGCCATGAGCAACGCGTCGATGAGGGAATCGCCGGATGGGTCGCGAGCCGGGGCGAGCGGGTGGTCCTTTTGGGCCCCGTGGACGACGACCGTTTCCATGGCAGCGATCCGCAGGCCGGCGAGTCCGTGATCGTGCCGCTGCGCGCCGGCGACGAGGTCATCGGCGTCCTCAACGTGAAGCGACCTACCGGCGATGAGGGTTTCGGCGAGAAGCTCGACGTGCTCGACGCGATCGCAGGCGACGTGGCCCGCGCCCTGGTCGCCATACGACGGATCGATGACCTCGAACGCGAGTGGCGTTCGGAGGTCGCGCTGGAAGACGTGATGCGCCATGCGGCCGCGAGCGACGCCGAGGCCGCGGCACGGACAGCGGCGAGCTCGTTCGGGCACCACGCGGTCGTGGTGCGTGCCGCCGACGGCACGCTGCTCGCGCTGCACGCGGAGGACAAAGAGTGCCGCGAAGCGGCTCTCGAGGCGAGCGCGAAGGTGGAGGCCCCGCCCGGATCGGGAGTCCGAGTGGGGGTGGCCCGGCACGACCGCCCGTACGAGCCGAGCGAGGAGCAGCTGGCCGGACGCGCCGCAGACGCTCTCGGGCTCCTGGCCCACGCCGGGGTCGAGTCGGCGCCCACGCGACATTCCGGCGTTCGGGTCCTCGCGGTCGAGGATCACCCGGTCATGCGGCTCGGCGTCCGGGCGCTCCTCGAACGAGAGGGCCTGATCGTCGCCGGCATCACCTCGACCTGCGCCGAAGCCGTTGACCTCATCGCCGAGAACGAACCGGACGTCGTTCTCCTCGATCTCGGCCTCCCCGATGCGAGCGGGCCGGAGGCGGTGGCTCGGATCCGCGAGGTGTCGAGCTCGCTGCCGATCATCGCGTTCAGCGTCGAGCGCACCCCCGAGGTGATACGAGCCGTCCTCCGCGCCGGCGCGAACGGGTATGTGTCCAAGGACGCACCGTCGACTCAGGTCATCGCCGCCCTCGAAGCCGCGGTGCAGGGGCTCACGGCTCTCGGCCCTGCCGAGGCTCGGGCGCTCAGCCGAATGGCCGAGGCCGTCCCGGTCGCCGAAGCGGCCGAGGACACAGCCGAGGTGGAGGTCGACGACTCCGAACCCGGCGCCCCGGTTCCGGTGCGCGAGCCTCTCACGCCGCGCGAGCTCGAGCTCCTTCGTTACCTGGCGGAGGGTTACACCAATAAGGAAATCGCGCGCGCCATGGTCCTCGCGGAAGACACCGTGAAGAAGGGCGTGCAGACCCTCATCGCCAAGCTCGGGG